>CAMLNE010000030.1 GCA_946481265.1 uncultured Panacagrimonas sp.
ATCCGAGCCCCCGCGGGGTCTCTCCCCGGTGTCAGCGGCTTCCAGATCAACTTCTCGAGCGACGCCGTGTACGCCAGGTCGTAGAGCAGCTTGAACACCTGCCCCGGCTGGAACAGGCCGATCCCGTAGGAGACGTAGAGCCGGGGCGACAGGTACTTGCCGACCGTGAAGCGCGCCTGGTCGGCCTCCTCCCCGGCTGCCGCGCCGATCGAGACATCGTCGAGGCCGAGCCCGCCGCGCAGGTTCTGGGCGAGGAAGTCGGTGCCGGTCAGGCCCAGCGAGAGCGCGGCGTTGGCCAGCATGGCGCGCTCGTCGGAGCCGCTGCCGTCCTCGATCGAGCGCCCGAGCACCAGCCAGGAGAGTTGCCGTTCGCGCGGCATCGCCGGTGTCGAGAACAACTGGAACTCGGGCTCGTCCAGGGTGCCACGCACCAGCACGCCGACCTCGATGTCGCTGCGCGGCTTGCGCAGCGCGCGGATCTCGATGGCCGGCTCGGTCAGCGGGCCGCCGTTGAACAGCAGCCGACCGGTCTGGATCTCCAGGTTCTGCCCATAGGCTTTGTAGCGGCCTTCGACCAGGCGCACCTCGCCACGACCGCTGCTCGCCCGGCCCGGCTGCTCGATGGCGCGCACGCTGCCTTCCAGCCGCGTCTTCAGGCCGAAGCCTTCGAAGCGCACCTGCGAACCGAAGTTCAGGCGCACATCGGCATGCACCTCGAGCCCGGCCTGGCTGGCCGCGGCCTGCTCGTCGCTGACGATCAGCTGGTCGCTGCTCGCGCCGATGCCGGAGTCGAAGCTCGTCGGCACGATATCCGCGCGCGGCACGTCGATGTCGCCGCGCACCGTCAGCCGGCCCTCGGCCAGGCTCAGGTCGAGCCGCGGGCTCACCCAGGCGCGCGCCTCGGCCATGTTGGCGGCCTGGAATCGATCGCCGCGGATGGCCAGCTCCATCCGGGCCGGACGCGTCACCAGGTCGGCCCTCCCGTCCAGCTGCAGGCTGCCGCCCCCCGACTGCGCCGAGGCCCACAGGTGCAGCACCCCATCCGGCGCCCGGGTCCCCAGGCGTGCGCGCAGATCGGTCAGCTCGATGCCCGGCGTGGCCAGCTTCAGCCCACCATCGAGCAGGCGCAGCTCCCCCTCCGGCACCGGCCGAGCCAGCGTCCCGCCGAGCGTCATGCGGCCTTCGAGGCGCCCGGTGAATTGCGCGACCTCCGCGCTGGCGATGCGCAGGAAGCCCAGGTCGTCGAGCGCCACGTCGAGCTGGCCCTGCAGCGGGCGCATCGCGTAGTCGCCGCTGCCCGCCAGCTCGCCATCGAAGGCGATCGATCCACCCTGCAGCGGCAGGCGCAGCCGGGCGATGGCGCGACCGCCCTCTTCCTCCACCTGCAGCGTGCCGCGCTCGGCCTCGAGCAGGAGCTGGCCGTCGCGCCGCACGCGCACCGGGTCGGTCGCCAGGTCGGCGCGGGCCTCGGCCAGCCGGCCCCGGTGCACCTCGACCATGCCCGTGCCATCGATGCCGCCGCTGACCTCCCAGCCGGGAGGCAGGATGCTGCGGAAATAGGCGAAGTCGAACTGCTCCAGGCGGAAGGCCGCGCGCAGGCGCTCCGGTCCCCGCAGCGCCTGCATGCACACGCGCGAATCCGCGGCACGCCAGCAGGCCGGCTCGAGCTGGGCGCGGCGCGCGTCCGCCGTCAGCATCGCGGGCTCCTCCAGCATCCAGGCGCTCAGGCCGTCCGGCGCGACGCGTCCGCTGGCCAGGCTTGCGCGCCAGCGCTTGCGCGCCAGGTCGAAGGCGCCGCGCACTTCGAGGGCGGCGTCGGCCGGCGCCGCGTCCACGTCCAGCCGCAGCACGTGATCCTCGGCGCGGCCCGACAGGTCCAGGCGCGCACGCGCCATCTCGGTCGGGCCGTCCAGCTCCTGCACGACCAGGTCGAGCTTCCAGCTGCCGGCAAGGTCGACATCGGCATCCAGGTCGATGCGCCGGATCGCGAGCGTCGCGTATTCGAGCTCCGCGACCTGGCCGCGCGCGACCAGGTGGGGCGCCTCCAGGCTGCCCTGCAGACTGGCCTCGAGCGTCGCGCGGCCACGCAGCCCCGGCCACAGCGCGCCCAGGTCGGGGCTGTCCAGTCGCGCGTCCAGGTCGAACGGCGGCGTGGCCTGGCCCTGCGCATCCAGTCGCGTGCGGCCGCTGACCAGGCGCAGCGCGTCGAGCTTCACGCTGGCGCCGACGGCCTGGCCGCGCGCGTCGAGGTCGAGCGGGTAGTCGCGTAGTCGTGAATCCTTCAGCGCCACGCTGAACTGCACCTGCGGCGTGTCGCCGCGCATCTGCGTGCGGGCCTGCAGCGTCCCGTTCAGCCGGCCTGGCCATTGCGCCGCGACCAGGCCGGGATCCAGGTTCTGCACGCGCAGGTCGGCGTCGGCGACCAGGGCCGGGTCCCACTCGACCCGCGCCC
Source organism: uncultured Panacagrimonas sp. (assembly GCA_946481265.1). Next base: position 2,453 of record CAMLNE010000030.1, read on the forward strand.
GCCCTTCGACCACCGAGCGCGCCACCGCGAAACGCAGCGTGTCGAGCACCACGTGGTCGAGACCGCCACTGCCCGCGGCGCGCGCCGTCCCCGCCTGGCCCTCGGCCGCCAGCGCTCCGTCCAGGCGATAGCGATAGGCCTGTGGGGTGCCGGTCACCTCGAGCTCGCCGCGCGCGCTGGCCACGCGCGGCTCGCCATCCAGTGGCCAGGCCAGATCCGTCCAGTCGAGCTTCGCCTCGAGCTGCCCGGCCGCGTAGCGACCCGCCGCACGCAGTTGGGCATGCTCGCCCAGCGCGAAGTCCGCCTCGCCGTGGACATCCTGCAGCGTGCCCTCCAGCTGCAGCCGGCCGCTGCGGCTGGCGACCGGTGCATCGCCCTGCAGCGGCCAGCGCAGGTCGGTCCATTCGAGCCCGAGCTGCGAGGCACGCTCGTCGAGCCGCAGCAGCCCCTGCGCGACGATGCGCGCGGGGGTCGGCGACACCGTGCTCACCACCAGTTCGTCGACGCGCACCGAATCGCGCGCCAGGTGCGCCTGCGCTGCGACCTCGATGGCACCGACACGCGCGTGATGGCCGGCCAGGCGCTCGATCGCGAAGCGCTCGCCGGCCCATTCGAAACCGTCCACGCGCGCGGCCTCGACGATCTCGGGCGGCGCCGGCTCCGTGCCGGTGTCCGGCGGCGGCAGGTGGATGCTCAGCCGGTCGAGGCTGGCCTGCAGCACGCGGATCGACACCGGCAACCGCGGCACGCGCGGGGGGCTTTCGTCCTGCGGATGGTCGTCCCGCTCGCGCTGGCGCAGCACCAGGGAGCCGGCCGCCAGACGGGTCCCGCGCCCCTGGCCGCGCAGCAGCGCCAGGGGCGACCACTCCAGGCTCGCGCGATCCAGCTCGACCTGCGCGCCCGGCACCTCGAGCCGCAGGCCCTCGATATGCAGCGGCCCGAGCAGGCGACCTTCGACCGTGTCCACGCGCAGCTCCACCAGGCCCGAGCGCGCGGCCCAGTCGAAGACCCAGCGCGCGCCGTCCTGGCTGCCGAGCAGCCAGCCCCCGAACACCGCCACGCCGCTCAGCGCGCCGAAGAACAGCACCCCGCAGATCACCGTGAGGATGCCGACCGTATTGAGCGACCAGCGCCCCACGGCCAGCAGCCGACCCTTGCCTGCGGCGCGCATCAGACGCCCACCCTCACGCCGATGTGCACCCGGATGGGCGACTCGTCGCCGTCCAGCGGATGCGCCAGGTCGAGTTGCAGGCTGCCGATCGGCGCGCGGTAGCGCAGGCCGATGCCGACACCCGACTTCAGGCGCGGGCCCGGATCGTCACCGGCGCCGCCCGAGTCGGCGAACAGCGCGGCGCCCCAGTTGTTCCACACGCGGTATTCGCTCTCCAGGCTGAACACATTGAGAAAGCGGCCGCCGACCACGTTGCCTTCGTTGTCGCGCGGCCCGATCGACTGGTAGGCGTAGCCGCGCACGCTCTGGTCGCCGCCGGCGAAGAAGCGTTGCGAGGCCGGCAGATCGCCGAACTCCTCGACCAGGCTGTAACCGAACTCGGCGCGACCGATGAAGCGCAGGCGCCAGGTCGGCGAGACCACGCCGCGCGCAATGCTGCGCAGCTGCAGGAAGCTGGTGGTCGACAACAGCTGGTGCAAGGCGCCGTGCGCATCGGCAAACAGGTACCAGCCGCGCCGCGTGTAGATCGGATCGTCGGCCTTGCTGCGCGTGAACGACACGCCGGGAGTGAGCAGGTCGGCCGTGGCGAAGGTATCGCCGAAGTCGGACTCCTCGTGCGCGTATTCCAGGTACAGCCGCCGCGTCCAGTCGCCTGGCTGTCGGTTGAGGCTGGTACCGATGGTGTACTTGCGCGTGTCGCCGTCCTCCAGCTGCTCGGTCTCGGCGGTGGCGGTGAAGCTCAGGCTTTCGCCGGGCGTGCTGCCCAGCGGGATGTTGTACTTGCCGCCCAGCGTGTTCTTGATCTCCGACAGGCGAAAGTCGGTGGTGATGGTGTGTCCGTGGCGGTTGAGCTGCCGCCAGTCGGTGCCGATCGACACGCGCGCGCCGGTATCGGTGCCATAGCCCATGCCGAAGTCGTAGCGCGTGCGCGGACGCGGGGTCGCGCGGATGTGGATCGGCACACGCCGCTCCGCGTCGGCCTCGTCGCGACGCGGATCGATTTCCACCGCCTGGAAGTAGCCCAGGTCGGACAGGCGGAACTGCAGGGCGAGCAGCTTCTGCGGATCGAAGGGCGTGCCGGGGTGGATGTCGATGTAGCGGCGCAGGAACGCCGGATCGAGGCCTTCCTGCTCGACGCTGACCGGCCCGAAGAAATAGCGCGGCCCGGTCTCCAGGTGCAGGATCGCCTGCGCCTGGCGCCGGGCCGGCTCGACGCGCAGTTCGGACCGGGTCCAGCGCGCGTCCAGGAAGCCGTGGTCCAGCGCGGCATCGCTCATGCGCTTCTTGGTCGCCTCGTAATCGGCGTGCTGCAGGCGCTCGTCGAGCTTCAGCGGCAGCCGGCGCAGGCGCCGGGTGAGCGGTTCGAAATCGGCGCCCTCGCCCTCGAAGCGCGTGTCGACGGCGCTCACGCGCGTGGCGGGACCGAGCTTCACCTCGTAGTGCGCGACCCAGTCCGGCGCCTTGCCCTCCAGCTTCGATTCGATCTCGGGCTCGTAGTAGCCGAAGGGCTGCAGGGCGCCGCGGATGTCGGCCGGCGCCTGTTCGTGCAGGCGCCGTACCTGCGCCGCGTCGAGCGTCTCCTTCTCCGCGCGCACGCGCAGGCCCAGGCGCGCCTCGACATTGTCGCGCTCGTCGCCGCCGATGCCGTCGATCTCCACGCGCACGTCGGCCACCGCGATTGCGATGAAGGATCCAAGCAGGAGCGCCGCTCCCGTCGCCGCGCGCGGGGCCCGTGGAAGAGTCATCCGCGGCATCTTACCGGGGCCGCCCGGCACTTCCCCGGGACCGCCGCCCGCCCGCGGGCGCGGCTCAGTTCATCTGCGCCACGGCGCGCACCGCGAAGCCCTGCGACTCGAGCAGCCCGACCAGGCTGTCGCGCCCCACCAGGTGCGCGGCGCCGACCACCACCAGCTGGGCCGAGTCGCCGCGCAGGTAGCCCACCAGCGCACCGATCCAGGCGCGATTGCGATCGCCCAGCAGGCGCGCATAGGTCCGCGGGTAGTCGCGCCGCGAGTCGTCGATCAACGCGGAGAGCGTCGCGGTGTCGTTCTCGCGCCACAGCCTGACCAGCGCCTCGGGCCGCCACTCGCTGCGCGCCAGGTCTTCGAGCGAGGAATCCAGGAACTGCTCGGACATTGCCGCGTCCATGTCGGCGAACAGCGCCAGCTGCGTTTCCGGCGATTCGAGCCAGCCGACCGGCCGGCCATCGGCGCGCGCGCGCTGGTGCAGATGCCGGTCGAGCCCCAGGTTCGGATCCATGCCGGAACGCTGGTATTCGATCAGGGTCAGGCTCAGCGCGCACAGCCAGGCCTTGAAGTAGTCGCAGGTGCCGGGCGGCAGGTCGCTGGCCTGCGCCTGGCGGCGCACGCGCGCGTACAGGGCGGCGTCGATCTCCTTGCGCAGGCCGCGACCGTTCACCCCGGCCTCGATCATGCGCGTCTGCATCTCGGGCGTTTCAAGCGCGAGCGGGTCGGTCTCCAGCACCAGGCCGCGGGTCTGCGCATACGCCTGTTCGAGTGCCTCCGGCAGCGGGTAGGCGGACTGCGGCAGCAGGTGCACCGAGCCGAGCAGGTAGTGGGTCGCCCTGGGACCCTGCACCTGCCACAGGAAGGGCGCATCGGCGGCCGGCACCGCGGTCGCGAACAGCAGCGCGACCAGCAGCAGGATCCTCATCGCCGCCGTTGCACCGACGGTCGCACCGCGGCCCAGGCCTCGAAGTCGGGCGCATCGCCCAGCGGGTCGCGTCCCTCGAGCATGGCTTCGAGCGAATCCAGGTCGTCATAGCCCCAGAACAGCTGGCCGCGCACGAACATCGTCGGCACGCCGAAGGCGCCGGCTGCCAGCGCGGCGTCGGTGTAGTCGCGCAGGCGCTGCTTCACCGCCTCGGTCGCGACCTCCTGCTCGAGCGCCGCGGCGTCGAGTCCGGCGCGCTGCACGACGGCGGCCACCACGGCCGGGTTCGACACCTCGAGCCCCTCGGCCCAGGTGGCGCTCCACAGCGCCTCGATCAGGCGCAGCCGTGATGGGGCGTCGAGCGTGCAGCAGGCCCAGCGCAGCGGCACCAGCGACTTGAACGGGTGCGAATGCGGCGGCGCGATCGGCAGGCCCAGGCGGGCCGCCTTGCGCAGCACGTCGCGCAGCATCCAGCGGCTCTTCGGCGGCACCTCGGCCGGGCCGATCTGGCCGTGGGCGGACAGCATCGCGCCGAACACCACCGGCACCGGCTCGAAGCGCAGGTCGTGCGCCGCGGCGATGCGCTGCGCGCGCTGCCAGGCGAGGTAGGCGTTGTGCGAGATGAAGTCGAACAGGAAGTACAGGCGCTGCGGATCGGCGAAGGCCGGCGGCATTTCGGTGGCGAGGGTCATGCGGGATTACTCCGTGCCGGGCATCAGCCAGTTCACGCCGTCGCCGCCCACGGCGCCGCCCAGGCCGGCGAAGTCGAACAGGCGGGTGTCGGCGAGCTGCGAGGGCGCCACATTGGTCAGCGCCTTGAAGATGATCTCGCTGCGACCGGGGTGCTCGCGCTCCCAGGCGTCCATCATCCGGCGCACCTGCTTGCGCTGCAGGTTTTCCTGCGAGCCGCAGAGATTGCAGGGAATGATGGGAAAGGCCTTCTGCGTCGCGTACTCGGCGATATCGGCCTCGCGGCAGTAGCTCAGCGGGCGGATCACGATGTTGCGGCCGTCGTCGGACAGCAGCTTGGGCGGCATCGCGGACAGCTTGCCGCCGAAGAACAGGTTCAGGAAGAAGGTGGCCAGGATGTCGTCCCGGTGATGACCCAGCGCGATCTTGTTGAAGCCCTTCTCGTGGGCGTAGCTGTACAGCGCGCCGCGCCGCAGGCGCGAGCACAGCGAGCACAGGGTCTTGCCCTCGGGGATGTTGCGCTTGACCACCGAGTAGGTGTCCTGCTCGAGGATGGTGTACGGCACGCCCTTCGCGGCCAAGTAATCGGGCAGCACGTCGGCCGGGAAGTCCGGCTGCTTCTGGTCGAGGTTGAGCGCGTGCAGCTCGAAGCGCACCGGCGCCTTGGCCTGCAGTTGCAGCAGCACGTCGAGCATGGTGTAGCTGTCCTTGCCGCCGGACAGGCAGACCATCACGCGGTCGCCCTCCTCGATCATGCGGAAGTCCTGGATGGCGCGGCCGACCTCGCGGCGCAGGCGCTTGGCCAGCTTGTTGGACTCCAGCCGCGCCCGTGCCGGGTCCGGGCGGGAAGGGCGCAGATCCAGGATCGGAACGGCTTGCATGGGCGAAGGATGCGAAGGGGGGCCGCGCATTATTTCACCGCGTTGCGACCCCCGCGATCCGACCGGCGGCCGCGCATGGAGGATTCGCCCTGATAGGCCCCGGCCGGAAGCCGTGCCTAGCATCCATGGAAGCCCCTCGCCGGGAACAGCCGATGCGGCAGTCCGCGCATGGCATCTGGATGCAAGAAGTCCGGCGCGAGGCCGACCTATCCTGACACTGGGTCGCTGCGCCCCGGTACCCGAGTCCGGCCCCACCCGGCAGACCGCTACCGATACGACCGCGACATCGGATTCCGCGACACCAAATACCAAGGAAGGAGAGCGATATGGACGTCGGCGTACTGGGTGTATTCCAGAACTGGCACAAGGACCTGAGCGACGAGCAGATGTTCATGAGCGAGCTGCAGCTCCTCGAACGCTGCGAGGAGCTGGGCTTCGACTCGATCTGGATGGCCGAGCATCATTTCGACGACTACTCGATGTGCCCGGACAACATGCAGGCGCTGTCCTACCTGGCCGGGCGCACCAAGAAGATCAAGCTGGCCACCGGCGCGGTGATCCTGCCCTGGAACAATCCGCTGCGGGTGGCCGAGAAGATCACCATGCTCGACCACCTGTCGGGCGGCCGCATGATGTTCGGCATGGGCCGCGGCCTGGCCAAGATGGAATACAAGGGCTTCGGCATCGACATGAACGAGGCGCGCGAGCGTTTCGACGAAGCGGCGCCGATGATCATCGAGGGCCTGGAGACCGGCTTCGTCGAAGGCAAGGGCCGGTTCTACCCGCAGCCGCGCGTGGAACTGCGTCCCAAGCCGACGCGCAGCATCCGCGACCGCCTGTTCTGCGTGGCGATGTCGCCCGACTCGGTGGACCAGGCCGCCAGGCTCGGCGCCACGATGACCAGCTTCATCCAGCACGACATCTCCAAGCACGCGCCGGAGATCCTGCGCTACCGCAAGCTGTTCCGCGAGATCCATGGGCGCGAGGCGCCGCCGGTGGTGCTGACCGACTTCCTGTACTGCGACAGCGACATCAAGGAAGCCGAGCGCGTCTCCGAGGAGTACATCGCGCAGTACTTCCTGTCGGTGTGCAAGCACTACGAGTTCAGCGGCACGCACTTCGACAACACCAAGGGCTACAAGAGCTACGGCGAGGCCGCGGCGCTGATCCGGCAGTTCGGACTGGAAGCCTCGGCCGAGGCCTACCGCAACGCGCAGAGCTGGGGCACGCCGGACAAGATCCTGGCCAACTACACGCGCTGGCGCGACCTGATCGGTCCGTTCTCGCTCAACTGCGTGTTCTCGTACGCCGGCCTGCCGTTCGACCGCTGCGAGCGCAGCCAGCGCCTGTTCGCGTCGGAGGTCATGCCCAAGCTGCGCAAGATGATGGACGCCCCGGCCCAGGCCAAGGCCGCCTAGCGAGCCCGTTTCACCCCGAGGCCCGCGGCCGGACCGCGGGCCTCGGCGGCGGTGGGCCGGTGCACCGGCTAGGCTTGGCGCCTTCCATCAACGATCCGCGCGCATGGCCAAGGCGAGTCCCTACTTCACCCCCGACAGCTTCCGTTTCCTGCGCGCCCTGGCGCGGAACAACAACCGCGAGTGGTTCACCGCCAGCAAGTCGCGCTACGAGTCGCAACTGCGCGGACCCTGCCTGCGCCTGATCGCCGACCTCGCCGATCCATTCAAGGACATCAGCCCGCAGCTCACCGCGGTTGCCAAGCCGGTCGGCGGCTCGCTGTTCCGCATCCATCGCGACACGCGCTTTTCCGCGGACAAGACCCCGTACAAGACCCACACCGGCATGTATTTCTCGCATGCGGCGGCGACGCAGGCGGTGCGCAACGATGCGGGCGGCGGCGCGCTCGGCCGGCTCGACGCACCGGGCCTGTACCTGCACCTGATGCCCGGCAACTGCTTCCTCGGCGGTGGCATCTGGCACCCGCAGCGGCAGACCACCCAGCGCATCCGCGACTACATGGTGAGCAACCCGGCGAGCTGGAAGAAGGCGACGCGCGATCCGGCCTTCCGCAAGGTCTTTGCGCTGTCCGGCGAGGCGCTGGTGCGCCCGCCCAAGGGCTACGACCCGGCGCACGAGCTGATCGAGGATCTCAAGCGAAAGGACTTCATCGCCTCGGCGCCGCTCGACGACGAGCTATTGCTGCGCCCGGACCTGGTCGCCCAGCTGATGAAGCGCTACGTGCTGATGGGGCCGATGCTCGACTGGCTGTGCGGCGCGCTGGACCTGGATTTCTGACATTCCGCGGGGCCGCGCGGCGCCCCTGCGCCGCGCCGCGGCTCCCGGATCCGTCCGGGCCGCGATGGGCTCCGGCCCAACCGCGCGGCGCCAAGCGGCTAGAATCGGCGCCCCGGCCGCGGCCCCATCGGCCCCGGGGCCGGTCTACTTCCTCGCAAGACCCACCTTCCGGAGTCCTTCCGCATGAAAAAGCCCGTCAAGGTCGCCATCACCGGCGCCGCCGGCCAGATCGCCTATTCGCTCATCTTCCGTGTCGCCGACGGCTCCATGCTCGGCCCGGACCAGCCGGTGATCCTGCAGCTGCTCGAGGTGCCGGTGCCCGAGGTACAGGAGAAGCTGAAGGGCACGATCATGGAGATCGACGACTGTGCCTTCCCGCTGGTCGCCGGCATCGAGGCCCATTCCGACCCGATGACCGCGTTCGAGGGCACCGACTACGCCCTGCTGGTCGGCGCGCGTCCGCGCGGTCCCGGCATGGAGCGCAAGGACCTGCTCACCGCCAACGGCGGCATCTTCGGCCCGCAGGGCAAGGCGATCGCCGCCAAGGCGTCGAAGGGCGTCAAGGTGCTGGTGGTCGGCAACCCCGCCAACACCAACGCGCTGATCGCGGCCACCGCGGCCAAGGGCATGGACCCCAAGCAGTTCCACGCGATGGTGCGCCTGGACCACAACCGCGCCATCAGCCAGCTCGCCGCCAAGACCGGCGCGCACGGCAATGACATCGAGAAGATGATCATCTGGGGCAACCACAGCTCCACGCAGTACCCCGACATCAGCCACACCACGGTCAAGGGCAAGCCGGCCCGCTCGCTGGTGGACCAGGCCTGGGTCGAGAAGGACTTCATCCCGGTCGTGCAGCAGCGCGGCGCCGCCATCATCAAGGCGCGCGGCCTGTCGTCCGCCGCCTCGGCCGCCTCGGCCGCGGTTGACCACATGCGCAACTGGGCGCTGGGCTCGGACGGCAAGTGGGTGAGCATGGGCGTGCCCTCCGACGGCAGCTACGGCATCGCCCCGGGCATCGTCTACGGCTACCCCTGCATCTGCGCGAACGGCGGCTACGAGATCGTGCAGGGCCTGTCGGTGGACGAGTTCTCGCGCTCGCGCATGGACGCCACCGAGAAGGAACTGCGCGAAGAACGCGCGGCGATCGAGGAACTGCTGAAGTAGGACGACATGGGGGGCCGGGAATCGGGAATCGCTGGCGTCACCGCGCCCGTCGCGGTTCGGTGATCGAGACTTCCCTTTCCCGGCCCCTGCAATGATCGACTCCGGATCGCCGACTCCCGCCCTCTGATGCAGATCTTCCAGTTCGGTCGTCAGGGCGAGATTCCGACCCGGCTGGAGCAGGTGGAAGGCCTGCCGGACGCGGGTTTCGTCTGGATCGATTTCACCCGCGACGAGGCCGTCGACTGGACCCGCTGGGCCCTGCGCCTGACCGGCGTGCAGATCAACGCCGAGCACGTCTCGGACAGCCTCAACGAGGATCATCCCTCGTACTCGGACGGCACCGAGGACTACGACATGCTGGTGTTCCAGGCGCTGACCCCCGTCAGGGAAAGGCCGCAGCACCTGCTGGCACCCAAGTCGGCCGCCTTCTTCACCTTCGACCGCCTGCTGATCTCGGTGCGCTCGCCGGAGAATGACTCCTTCGACGGCGTCAAGCGCAAGTTCTGCGAGACCAAGCTGCGCTTTCCCTCCACCCCGTTCGGCCTGGTCCACGTCATCCTGGACATGATGGTGGATCGCTACATCGCCATTACCGACGAGCTCGAAGACCGCCTGGAGCAGATCAGCGACGAGCTGATCGACCCGCGCAGCCCGTTCGAGGACTGGCAGCAGCTGATGGGCTATCGCAAGCAGGCGCACGCGCTCGAGCTGATGTGCGGCAAGAACCTCGATGCGCTGGACACCTGGCGACGCGAGATGCGCGTGGAGCTCACGGAGAACCAGCGGATCCGCCTGAACGATCTGCGCGAGCACATCCAGCGCGTCTCGATGCACGCCGACGCCCTGCAGCGGGACACCGAGATCGCGGTGCAGCTGCATTTCTCCTCGGTGGCCCACCGCACCAACAAGATCATGCAGACGCTGACGGTGCTGTCGGCGATCTTCTTCCCGCTGACCCTGATCACGAGTCTCTACGGCATGAATTTCGACCACATGCCCGAACTGCACTGGCGCTACGGATATTTCCTGGTCCTGGGCGGGCTGGCCGCAGTGGCTGGCTGCCTGCTGATCTATTTCCGGCGCCGCCACATCCTCTGAACGCCGCGCTGGTGGCGCGTCATGGCGCCGCCACTTCGAAACGATGTCCTTCGATTCCTTCCGCCCGATCCGGCTCGACTCGCCCACCCCTTCCGGCGGCGACCTGCTCGCCCGCTTCGACTTCGGCGAGGCCACCGCCGCCGATACCCGCTTCCGGGTGCCCCTGGCGCACCTGGCCGGGCCGGCGCAGGAGGCCTGGATCCCGGCCAGCGGGCTGCGCGAGGCGCAGCACGGCGACATCGTCTTTCGCCATGACGGTCGCTGGCTGATGGGCATGCTGCAGGTCGAGGTGCCGTCCGGCCAGGACATCGAGCAGGCCGCGTTCGACGCCTACCGGGCGCTGCAGGATTTCATGGCGGTCAGCCCCTGCCCGAACCTGCTGCGGGTGTGGAATTTCCTGGACCGGCTCAACGAGGGTGAGGGCGACGCCGAACGCTACCGGCGCTTCTGCGTCGGCCGTCATCGCGCGATCGCGCGGCCCGGCTTCGAGGCGCGCCTGCCGGCAGCCACCGTGATCGGCTCACGCCAGCCGGGCCTGGTGCTGCACTTCCTGGCGGCCAGCGAGCGCGGCACGCAGGTCGAGAATCCGCGCCAGACCCCGGCGTTCCACTACCCGCGCGATTACGGGCCGATCAGTCCCAGCTTTTCCCGCGCCACCCGTCTCGGCCGACACCTGCTGGTGTCCGGCACCGCCGCGGTGGTCGGACACGCGACCCTGCACCCGGGCGACGCCACGGCGCAGGCCGGGGAGATCGACGCCAATGTCGGCGCCCTGCTGGAGCACGCCGCCCGCACCGCCTTCCCCGGCCAGCCGGGCCGCTGGTGGGCACAGGCCTTGCGGATTTACCTGCGGCGGCCCGCGGACCAGTCCGCGGTGCTGCCCAAGCTGCTTGGCCGCCTTGACGCCGGTACGCCGGTGACGGTCCTGCGCGGGGATATTTCGCGATCCGACCTGATGGTCGAAATCGAGGGAGTCTGGTCCTTCGAACCTCGCGGCTGAGGCCTTTGCGCGAAATGCCGCTTCGATAGGAATGTTCTTCGATCTCCATACCGACATTTCATTTCCCCTATCGATGCAAGGCGCCTAGCATGACGGCTCCACATTCATTACAAAGAGGAAATCACATGTCGCTGATCAATACCGCGGTTCCGCCGTTCAAGGTCAATGCCTTCCAGAAGGGCGAATTCATCACCGTCACGGAGGCCAATCTCAAGGGCAAGTGGTCGGTGGTGGTCTTCATGCCGGCCGCGTTCACCTTCAACTGCCCGACCGAGGTCGAGGACGCCGCCGAGAACTACGCCGAATTCCAGAAGGTCGGCGCCGAGATCTATGTCGTCACCACCGACACCCACTTCTCGCACAAGGTCTGGCACGAGACCTCGCCTGCCGTCGGCAAGGCCAAGTTCCCCCTGGTGGGCGACCCCACGCACCAGCTGACCCGCGCCTTCGGCGTGCACATCGACGAAGAGGGCCTGGCGCTGCGCGGCACGTTCGTGATCAACCCGGATGGCGTCATCAAGACGCTGGAGATCCACGACAACGCCATCGCCCGTGACATGAAGGAGACGCTGCGCAAGCTCAAGGCCGCGCAGTTCGTCGCCGCCAACCCGGGCCAGGTCTGCCCCGCCAAGTGGCAGGAAGGCGCCAAGACCCTGAAGCCCTCGCTGGACCTCGTCGGCAAGATCTGAGGAAGCGTCGGCGATCCCGAGCCCGCTAGAGGGCCCCGGGATGGCCACCCGGCGAACGCAGGATCGCGCCGGGCGACCCGATGACCGAACCACTCCCCTCCCGGCAGCGCATCGCCGGGACGGGGAGGCCTTGCCCGAATTCCGATTTCCGGATCATTCCGACTTCCGGATCACACAGAAAACCATCACCTGGAGCCCGCCATGTTGGACGCCGATCTCAAGGAACAGCTCAAGGCCTATCTCGAACGCGTGACGCGGCCGATCGAGATCACGGCTTCCGTGGACGACTCCGCCGCGTCGCAGGAAATGCTCGGCCTACTCGCCGACCTGACCTCGCTCAGCGACAGGATCACGGTCAGCGAACGCCGCGACGACGACCAGCGCAAGCCGTCCTTCGCGCTGAGCTCACCCGGCCAGGACATCAGCCTGCGCTTCGCCGGCATTCCGCTCGGCCACGAGTTCACCTCCCTGGTGCTCGCGCTGCTGCAGGTCGGCGGCCATCCGTCCAAGCTGGCGACCGACGTGATCGAGCAGATCCGCAATCTCGAAGGCGACTATCGCTTCGAGACCTATTTCTCGCTGTCCTGCCAGAACTGCCCGGACGTCGTGCAGGCGTTGAACCTGATGGCGGTGCTCAACCCGCGCATCCAGCACGTGGCCATCGATGGTGCGCTGTTCCAGGACGAGGTCACCCAGCGCCAGGTCATGTCGGTGCCGATGGTCTTCCTGAACGGCGAGAACTTCGGCGCCGGCCGCATGGGCGTCGAGGAAATCCTCGGCAGGATCGACACCGGTGCGGCGACGCGCGAGGCCGAGAAGCTCCGCAGCAAGGAGGCGTTCGACGTGCTCATCGTCGGCGGCGGACCCGCCGGCGCGGCTGCGGCGATCTACGCCGCCCGCAAGGGCATCCGCACCGGCATCGCCGCCGAGCGTTTCGGTGGCCAGGTGCTGGACACCATGAGCATCGAAAACTTCATCTCGGTGAAGGAGACCGACGGCCCCAGGATGGCCGCCGCGCTCGAGCAGCACGTGCGCCAGTACGAGGTCGACATCATGAACCTGCAGCGCGCCGAGAAGCTGGTCCCGGCCGGCGCCGACGGCCTGATCGAGGTGCAGCTCGCCAATGGCGCATCGCTGAAATCGAAGACGGTGATCCTCTCCACCGGCGCTCGCTGGAGGCAGATGGGCGTGCCCGGCGAGGACGAGTACCGCAACAAGGGCGTGGCCTACTGCCCGCACTGCGACGGCCCGCTGTTCAAGGGCAAGCGCGTCGCGGTGATCGGTGGCGGCAACTCCGGCGTCGAGGCCGCGATCGACCTTGCCGGCATCGTCGGCCATGTCACCCTGATCGAGTTCGACTCGACGCTGCGCGCGGACGCGGTGCTGCAGCGCAAGCTCTACAGCCTGCCCAACGTGCGCGTGATCGTGTCGGCGCAGAGCACCGAGGTGACCGGCGACGGCCAGAAGGTGAACGGCCTCGACTACAAGGATCGCGGTACCGGCGAGCAGCACCACCTGGAGCTCGAGGGCATCTTCGTGCAGATCGGCCTGCTGCCGAACAGCGACTGGCTCAAGGGCACGGTGGAGCTGTCCGACCGCGGCGAGATCGTCGTCGACGCGCGCGGGCAGACGTCGGTGCCCGGCGTGTTTGCCGCCGGCGATGTCACGACGGTGCCGTACAAGCAGATCGTCATCGCGATGGGCGAGGGCTCGAAGGCCGCGCTGTCGGCGTTCGATCACCTGATCCGCAATTCGGCGCCGGCCGCCGACGCGAAGGCGGCCTGAGCAGGCCGCAACCCCCGGCGTCTGCGCCGGGGGTGCGGGACGTGCATCGGGGGCCGACGTCGTCGGCCCCTTTTTTCATGGTGATTCCGGGAGCCGTGCAACCGGCTTCCTTCACGGCGCCAGCGGCGGCGCATCCGCGCGCGGCGCGCTCATCGTGCCCGGGCTCAGCCGCTGACTGCCGTTCAGGGTCTGCAGCGCGCTGCCGAAGGCCTCGCCCGCGCCTGGTGCCAGCACGCTGTCCACGTACCACCATTCGCCGGAGACGCGCTGCGGCGTGATGTCGAGCAGCAGGTAGCCGCGCCGCGTCAGCTCGACGTATTTCAGGTGGGGATTGAGCGCCCGCAGCGCGAACGCGAGTGCGCCTTCGGGGTCGGGCTGCCCCGGCGAGGTGACCGAGGTGGCGATGAATTCCACCGCCAGCGAGCCCTCGCCGGTCAGCGCGTTGTAGCCGCCGCCGTAGGGATCGCGCGGCAGGTCTGCCGCCCAGGAGCTGTGGATGTCCCCGGTCAGCACCACGGCGTTGCGCACCGGCGCCTGGGTCGACGATCCCGCGATCGACGCGAGCAGCCGGTCACGCTGCGGCTTGTAGCCGTCCCACTGGTCCGGGTTGAAGTGGATGTTCCGGTTTTCCGGCGTCACGCCGACGCGCGCCGGCGCCAGCATCACGCCCTGCCCGATCAGCTTCCAGCGCGCCGGCGTGCGCCGCAGCCGGTCCACCAGCGCCCGCTCCTGCTGGGTCGAGATCACGCGGCGGCCGCGGTCGAGGTATTCGCCGTCCTGCGTGAACAGCGGGACGATCTCGTCGTGGACGTTGGGATCGACCGGCTCGTCGCGTCCGGTGATGCGCTCCTCGACCATGAAGATCTCGGCCAGGTCGCCGAGCCGGAACGAGCGATCGATGCGCCGCCGGTCGGCGTGGACCTGGCGGATCGGCATCCATTCGTAATAGGCACGCACCGCCGCCGCCACGCGCGCCTTGTAATCGCCTTCCGTCGCCGGCTGGTGGTTGGCGGCACCGCCCTTCCAGGCGTTGTCGGCGAACTCGTGATCGTCCCAGATCGCCACCACGGGATGCTGTCGATGGAGTTCCTGCAGATCCTGGTCGGCCTTGTACTGGCTGTGCCGCGTCCGGTAGTCCGACAGGGACACGATCTCCGTGGGCGGCTCGTAACGCCGCACGCTGCCGTACTCGTCGTTGCCGAACTCGTAGATGTAGTCGCCCAGGTGCACGACCAGGTCCAGATCGGCGCGCTGCGATACGCCGCGATAGGCGTTGAAGTAGCCGTGTGCCAGCGAGGCGCAGGACAGCACGGCGATGCGCAGGCGGTCGGTCCGGCCTCTCGGCAGCGTTCGCGTGCGACCGATCGGTGAGCGCGAGCTGCCCACGGAGAACCGGTAGTAGTAGGTCGTTGCCGGCAGCAGGCCGGTCACATCGACCTTGACCGTGTAGTCGTCGAGTCGCCTCGCCCGCGCAGTGCCGCTGGCCACCACGTTGCCCAGCCCGGGATCCGTCGCCACGACATAGGACACCTGGATGTCCTTGGCGAGGGTCGCCATCGTGATCCGCGTCCAGAGGATCACGCGGTCCTGCAAGGGATCGCCGCTGGCAACACCGTGGACGAACGGCCCGGTGCCGGCGCTCGCTGGCGGAACGCTGGTATCGGCGGCCGCCCTTCCGGCAAGAAAGGCCTGAGTACCGAGCAGCGCCGAAGCGGCCCCGGCTCCTCGAAGGAACGACCGGCGGGTGAGGCCCGCCCGCTTTTTCTGCCTGATGGAAGGGCGGCCCATTGCAAGTCTCCCGAAGAAGAGGACGCCGAAGGCGGCGCGGCGACGGTGCGAGCCAGAAACGTGCCCGCTGCAGCGGCGCAATGCCGCCGCACGCCGCCGTGCTGCCCGATCGTCCGAAGGCCTGCACGGGCCGCCGGGTCGCGACGCGTCCCGCAATGGCGCGCCAGGAGACGCCGGCGCGTCGGCTCCCCTGCCGCTACGACAGCAGCCGGATCGCGCCGTAGCCGAGCGCGGCGACCAGCACCGCGATCAGTCCCAGGATCACGTAGGCGCCGGTCGCCATGACGCGCTTCACCTTCTGGAATTCGGCGCGGCTGTTGACGTTAGGAAACGCCGAGGTCGGAACCGGCACGCCGAGAAACGCGCAGAGGGGAGCCCAGCCCTGGTCCACCGAGTACTCCAGGAGCCGCTCGGGCGGCACCTCGGCCCGCACCGTGTGGACATGCCGGTCGTAGTACGCGACCGCGCGTTGCCGGTCCGGCATCGTGTCCTGGTGCCCGCGCTTCCAGATCAGTTTCTGCGACATTGCGCCGAACTTGCGCCCGAAGGGCGTCAGCGCCTCCAGCACGGCGAACTGCCACATGGTCCGCGTGAAATAGATCGTCGCCATGGTGCTCTCGTACCAGGCGTCGCCACCCTTGGGGTGAACCGTCAGGATGACCTTGGCGTCCGGGTACGCGGTCATCAGCTCCCTCCAGACGACGCAGGCAGGGTTGTCCACGGCGGCGGTGTAGCGCGAGAACACCTGCTCCCAGTCATGCGCGGTTCCCGGGGCTGAATCGGCGACCTTCAGCCAGAAGTCCAGGTGCGACCGGTTGGCCTTGTTGGTGAGCACCTCGTACATGTGGTAGCACGGGTACCCCAGCTCGTTGAGCGCCCGGTACAGCGATTCCGTACCGGTACGGCCGAAGCCGGCCCCGATGATCCTGAGTGCCATCCTGTCCCCCCGACGCGATTCGATGAACGCTCTGTCGTGCCCGCTCCCCGGGACCCGCGGTCGATCGTCCTGAAACCGGGGTCCGATCCATCATGGCCGATTCCGCGCCCCCGCGAGCGGCGCGCTTGCAGTAGGGCTTTCGATGCGGGTGCCGCGCCCCGTCCCTTCGTCCGCCCGATCCGTCGCTGTCCCGCATGCAGCGGAACGCGGTCATCAGGACGGCATCTCGCAGCAGCAGTGCCGTCGGTGGATCCGCGCGAAGGCTACGAGGTGCGGTCGCCGGGCCTTCCCTCGCGCTGCCATTCGCGCGCCGACATGCCGTAACGGCGCCGGAACATGCGGCAGAAGTGCGACAGGTCGTTGAAGCCCCAGCGGTATGCGACCTCCGATACCGAGGCGCCGCGCCGCGTCAGGTCGGCGGCACAGCGATCGAGCCGCTTCTCGCCCACCCGCCGGGCAAAGCTGCTGTCGGTGTCCTCGAAGAGGCGATGCAGGTAGCGCACGGAGATGCCGAACGCGGCCGCGACGCTGGCGGCGCTCAGGCGCTCGTTGCCCAGATTCGAGTCGATGTAGAACAGGATGCGGGAGCGCTCGCGTTCACGCGGTGCCGGCCTCGTGTCGCGGGCGCCGCGCCCACGGCTATCGCCGATGGCCAGGGCGAGCAGATCGACCAGGCTGTTCGACAGGGTGCGCTGCGCCGGCTCGTCGAGCTCGCCGCGCATCGAGACGAGACTGCGCATGAAGTTGCCGGCCAGTGCCGCCGGCCCCGCCCAGGTATCGAAGCGTGTCGCGGTGAGCGAGTCGGGAGCGACCAGCTGCGGCGCCAGGCGCTGGCGTGGAATGCGCAGGCACACGATTTTCCACTCCTCGCCCGGCGAATCGAGGAAATCGGCTTCGTAGGGCTGGCGCGTATCGACGATGAAGAATTCGCCGGGCCGGACCACCGCCTGCCGTCCATGCTGGCGCACCACCGATGTGCCGGAAAGCTGGAGATCGCAGAAGTAATGCTCTGCCGGATCGCGGCGGATTTCGCGGGCGCCGCGGCGGATGGTGTACGAGCTGGACCGCACCGAGGAGACGCAGACGTCGGAGAGCGGACGCATCCACACCTCGCTGTCGAAGCGCCGCTCCTCGGAGGTCCCCGGTTCGAGCGCGGTGAAGGCTTCGCAGAGAACCTCGCGCCAGTACTCGAACTGCTGGGCGGGGGGAAGATGACGGGTCGACCAGTTCTGCATTGAAACTCTCCTCCTGCGAGGAAACGGCCTCGGTTCGCTCGTCCATGGATAAGAAGCACGACACGATCGATTCAAGGGCAAGTAAACGCTATTTAGTT
>CAMLNE010000031.1 GCA_946481265.1 uncultured Panacagrimonas sp.
TCGCCCCGGACCGGCTGGCCGCCCTGCCGGCGACGCGCCAGGCGATCCAGGCCGGCGGCGAGGATCTGGCCGCCAACCTCTACCGCCTGGTGGGCGGCTGGATGGAGGGCACCGAGGCGCGGGTGCCACGGCAGGATGCGCAGCCGGGCCGGATGGTGATCGGCGGCCGCGCGCTGCGCCTGATCGCGCTCGAAGGGCATACCGGCGCCGATCTCGCGGTGTTCGACGAGAAGACCCGCACGCTGTTCGCCGGCGACCTGGTGTTCTTCCGGCGTGCGGCCACCACGCCGAACGCGGATATCGCCAGGTGGCTCGCCGCGCTCGAGCAGCTGGAGCAGCTCGATTTCGCGGTGCTGGTGCCGGGCCACGGACCGGTGGTGCGCGACCGTGCCGCCATCACCCAGACCCGCGACTACCTGGGCTGGCTGCGCGATACGCTGCAGGACGCGGCGCGGCGCGGGCTCGAGCTCAACGAGGTGATGCTCCTGCCGGTGCCGGCCCGCTTCGCGGACCTGGCGGTCCTGCGCGATGAATTCCAGCGTTCGGTGGTGCACCTGTACCCGGACATGGAACTGGAGACGCTGCATCCGGGCAAGGCGCGCTAGCTGGCGAGCGAGCGGATAGCGCTTCCCGAGCTGCGACGATTTTCACCGCAAAGGCGCGAAGGTAAAAGAGAGGTCGCAGAGAGAAACACGAGGCCAAGATCCTTTTTGCGTCCTTGTCTTTTACCTTTGCGACCTTGCGCCCTTGCGCCCTTGCGCCCTTGCGGTAAATGAATCTCGAATTTGGGAGATATCCGATGACCCGATGGATCGCAGCCCTGGCCTGCACCCTGCCCCTGTCCATCGCCGCAGCTGGCGAATGGCCCTTGCATGGGCTGGATCCGGGCAACCAGCGGCTCTCGCCGATCACCACGGTGGCGCCGGACAACGTCGGCGGGCTGGTGCCCAAGTGGATCTGGCAGAGCGGGGTGGTGGGCACCTTCCAGGCCACGCCGATCGTCGTCGACGGCGTGATGTACGTGAGCCTGCCGTTCTCGCACGTCGCGGCGCTGGATGCGGCCAGCGGGCGCGAACTGTGGCGCTACCAGCACAAGCGGCGCGTCGAGAAGCTGTGCTGCGGACCGGCCAACCGCGGTGTCGCGGTGGCCGATGGCCGTGTGTTCGTCGGCACCGTCGACGCGCGCCTGGTGGCGCTGGACGCGAAGACCGGCAAGCCGCTGTGGGACATTGAGGTCGCGCCGCAGCTGGCGCAGACCGAGAGCAAGGCGGGCCTGGCGGCGACCGATGCCAACGCCAAGGCCAAGGTGACCGGCAGCTCCGGCGTGGGTATCGCCGCGGCGCCGATGGTGTTCGAGGATCGCGTGATCGTCGGCATCACCGGGCTGGGCTACGGCCTGCACCTGGACGCGCCGCGAACGGGAGCGCCGCTGGGCGCGGTGATCGGCCTGCCCGGCAACTACGGTGGCGTCGGCTTCCTGGCCGCCTATGACGTCGCGACCGGCGAGCGGCAATGGCGTTTCGACACGGTGAAGTCGCCGGCGGACGGCGGCTGGGAAGGGGACTACCGCACGCACACGCCCGATGGTCTTGCGCTCAACCGCGACGTCCAGGCCGAGCGCCGGCTCGCCGCGTCGAAGGCCGAGGCCTGGAAGTACGGTGGCGGCTCGGTGTGGAACGTCGCCGCGCTGGATACCCGCACCGGCCGACTGTTCTTCGGCGTCGGCAATCCGAGTCCCCAGATGAACGACAGCGGGCGGCCGGGCGACAACCTCTACACCTCGTCGCTGGTGGCGATCGACGTGCGCACCGGCGCCTACGCCTGGCACTGGCAGCAGGTGCCGCACGACCTCTGGGGCTACGACCTGGCCTCGGCGCCGGTGCTGTTCGATGCGCAGGTGGATGGCAAGTCCGTGCCCGCGGTCGGCCACGCGTCCAAGCTCGGCTGGTTCTACGCGCACGACCGCCGCGACGGCACCCTGCTGTGGAAGTCGGACGCCTTCGTGCCGCAGGACAACCTGTTCGCGCGCGCCACCCGGGAAGGCGTGCGCATCACGCCCGGCGGCGCCGGCGGCGCCAACTGGTCGCCGGTGGCGCTCGACGCGGATCGCAAGCTGGCCTTCGTCGCCGCCATGCACATGCCGATGCGCTATTCGCTGGACGAGATCCCGGCGCAGGGCGAGCAGCCGGCGCAGCCGTATTTCACGCTCGAGCCGATCGAGGAGCCGCGCTGGGGCGTGCTCGCCGCGATCGACCTCGCCCGGCAGGGCCGGATCGCCTGGAGCGTGAAGACGCCGCAGCCCTTGATCGGCGGCGTCCTGGCGCTGGCCAGCGGCGTGGTCTTCACCGGCGAGGGCGACGGTCACTTCTCCGCCTTCGATGCCGGCGACGGCCGGCGGCTGTGGCAGTTCAACTGCGGCGCCGGCGTCAACGCGCCGCCCATCGCCTACGAGTCGGACGGCCGTGCACTGATCGCGGTCGCCGCCGGCGGCAGCCACATCTGGGGCTATCCGCAGGGCGATGCAGTGATCGCGTTCGGCTTGCCTGAATCGCCATGAAATCGGCCATCCGCGTCCTGCTGATCGACGACCATGCCCTGGTCCGCGCCGGCTATCGCTATCTGCTGCAGTCCAGCGCAGAGGTCGAGGTGGTGGCAGAGGCCTCCACTGCGGGTGCCGGCTATCGCCGGTTCCTGCGCGGCGGCATCGACGTGACCGTGCTCGACCTGTCCCTGCCCGGGGCGGGCGGCCTGGAGATCCTGCGACGCATGCGTTGCCGCGTGCGCGAGGCGCGGGTGCTGGTGGTGAGCATGCACGACGAGCCGGCGCTGGTGGATCGTGCGACCGGGCTCGGCGCCGCCGGCTACCTGTGCAAGCGCTCCAACCCGGAGATGCTGGTCGAGGCGGTGCGTCGGGTCGCGGCCGGTGCCAGCTACATCGATCCCTCGCTGGCGCGCGGCCGGCCGCGTCGCCATGGCGGCCTGGAGCGCCTGTCGGGTCGCGAGTTCGAGATCTTCCGCCAGCTGGCCGAGGGACAGACCGTGGAGGCCATCGCCCGCTCGCTGTGCCTGAGCACCAAGACCGTGGCCAACTACGGCACCGCGATCCGCAACAAGCTGCAGGTCGAGAATCGCGCCGAGATGGCGCGCGTGGCGCTGGCGGCCGGCATCGTCGCGCCGCTGTGAACGCGGTGGGTCAGGCGCTGCGGCGCGCGGCCATGCAGGGTCGCGATCGCGCCGCGGGCCTGGAGCTGCGCTGGCGGATGTCGCTGGCCATCGGCTTGCTGCTGACCGCGGCGCTGGGAGTGGCGGCGCTGGTGGCGGTGGGCAATGCACGCGTCGCGGTGTCGGGAGAGATGGACACCAGCCTGCGCACCGCCGGCGCCAGCCTGGACCTCATGCTCGAACTGCTGCGCGAACGCGACGAGGCCAGCGTGGAGCGCGTCCTGCATGCCTGGGTGGACGGCTTCACCGGCGCGCGCCACCTGTGCGTCTCGCTGGAATCGAGCCTGGCCCCGGGTGACCGCTGTGCCTTCGTGCAGGATCGGCCGGATGTTCCGGGATGGTTTGCCCGCGGCGCCGGGTTCATCGAGCCGCCGTTGCTGCGCGAGATCCGGCTGCCGACGCAGACCCTGAGCCTGCGCGTGCGCGCCGATCCGCGCGACGAATTGCGCGAGGCCTGGGTCGACGTGCGCGGCCTGCTGCTGGTGATGGGTGCGCTCGCGTTCGCGGTGAACCTGTGCGTGTTCCTCACCATCTCCTACGCACTGCGACCGCTCGAGAAGCTGGTGCGCGCGATGGACCAGATCGGGCGCGGGCAGCCGGCCACGGAGCTGCCGGCGTCCGGTGCGCCGGAGGTCGAACGGCTGTCGCGCGGCCTGGGTGAACTGGCCGAGCGCATCGAGCGCGGTCGCGAGCAGGTGCGTGCGCTGCACCTGCGCAATCTCGACCTGCAGGAGGACGAGCGGCGCATGGTCGCGCGCGAGCTGCACGACGAGATCGGCCAGCACGTGACCGCCATCGAGATGGAGAGCATCCGCATCGCACGCCTGGCGCCGGCCGAACAGGCGCAGCGCGAGGCGCGGCTGCAGCAGCTGCGCGCCTGCGTCGCCGAGATCCACCGGGTGAGCCGGCGCCTGGTCGGGCATCTGCGCCCGCCCTCGATCGAAAGCCTGGGCCTGGTCGGCGCGCTGGAGGGTCTGTTCGACCGCTGGCGCGAGGCGCATCCGGACGGCGTGCTCGGCACGCGCATCGATCCGGCCTGCGAGGGCGTGTCGCGCGAACGGGCCGTGCATCTCTACCGGATCGTGCAGGAAGGCCTGTCCAACGCCGCGCGCCACGCGCGGGCCGGCCACGTGTGGGTGGAAGTCGTGCTGGAAGGGGAGACGCTGCGGCTGTGCGTGGCCGACGATGGCGACGGTTTCGATCCGGCCGCGCCGGTTCGCGGTTACGGGCTGGCCGGCATGCGCGAACGCGCCGAGGCGCTGGCCGGTTCCTTCCTGCTGCGCTCGACGCCCGGCGCCGGCACGCGGGTGGAAGCCTGCTTCCCACGGCGCTGATGGCAGATTGCATATTGCGGCCTGCACGGGCGCAGGCACGCGTAATGCACGGCATCGATGCGCGCGACCGAGCTGGACCGGCACGGATCGGTCTGTCGAGGGTGGCCCGGGCGGCCGTGTAGCGGCATTTCAGCGGCCGCCGGCGCTTTGGCACGACCAGTGAGTGGCGTAAACGGCCAGACCCGCCAGCCCGGCCCATGATCTGCCATCACAGCCGCTGCATCTTCATCCACCAGCGCAAGTGCGCCGGGACCGCGATCAAGCGGGCCTTCGGGCTGCGCCCGGAAGATGCGGACTGGCATGCGTACAACGACGGCTGCCTGGACCCCGCGTTCGCGGAGCGGCCCGCGGAGTACCTGGTGTTCTCGGTGGTGCGCAATCCCTGGGATCGCTTCGTCTCCGGCTGGCGCTACTGCAGGAGCACGCGCCGCCGTTCGCTCGAGAGCGTGCTGCTCGACCCGCCGCGCGAAGGCCACGACTTCCGCCACCTGACCCGGCCGCAGCACCAGATCCTGTTCGACGCCGAGGGCCGGGCGGTGTTCGACGTGCTGCTGCGCTACGAGTCCCTGCAGGCGGACTTCGACGCGCTGTGCCGGCGCCTGCAGCGGCCGGCCGGTCCGCTGGACCGGTGCAACGGCGGCGCGCATGCGCCCTACCGCGACTACTTCGACGAACGCACGCGCGAGCTGCTGGCGCAGCGCTATGCGCGCGACATCGAGCTGTTCGACTACCGCTTCTGAAGCATGGAATCCGCAACGCCGCTGGACCTGTCGATCCTGATCGCCACCCGCTCGCGGGCCGACGCGCTCGAGCGCGCGCTGCACGCGATGGCTGCCATGGACAGCGCGGGTCTTGCCTGGGAACTGGTGATCGTCGACAACGGCAGCACCGACCGCACGCCCCGGCTGCTGCACGAGTGGTTGACGCGCCTGCCGCTGCGCAGCCTGCGCGTGGAGCAGCCCGGCCAGAACCGCGCGCGCAACATCGCCCTGGCCGGCTTGCGCGGACGCTTCACGATCCTGACCGACGACGACGTCTGCGTGGCGCCGGACTGGCTGCAGCAATGGAAGCAGGGCATCGATCGCTGGCCGGGTGACGCCATCTTCGGCGGGCGCATCGCGCCGCGCTTCCCGGCGGACTGTCCCGACTGGATCCGCAGCGAGCGTTTTCCGTTCCGGGCGCAGTGCTTTGCCGAGTTCCGCCCCGCACAGGCCGAGGGGCCGTGCCCGCGCACGCCGTTCGGACCGAACTTCGCGCTGCGCAGCGAGGTGCTGAAGGCCAATCCCTTCCGCACCGATCTCGGGCCCGCCGCCGGCAGCTACGCGATGGGCGGCGAGACCGAGCTCACGCAGCGGCTGCGCGCGCAGGGCTGGCGCGTGATCTACCTGCCCGGTCCTTGCGTGGAGCACGTGCTGGACGCGGAGAACCTGGGTCTGGACCGGCTCTGCCAGCGTGGTTTCAACGCCGGTCGCGGCGACGAGTACCGACGCGCCATGCAGGGCCGCTGGTCGCGCGCCACGCTGCGCCTGCGCTGCCACCTGCTGATGCCGGCGAAGATCGCGGTCTACGCGCTGGCGCAACGCCTGGCCAGCGCGCTCGCGCTGCCCATGGAGCGCCGCTTCGCCCGCCTGTACCGCTGGCACTCCGCGCGCGGGCGTCGGCACCAGCTGCGCCTGCTGCTGGAGAGCGCGCCGGGGCGTGGCGCATGAGTGCGCCGCTGCGCATCCTGCATCAGGCCTACCTGCGCAACGGCGCCTGGGGCGGCATGGAAAAGAGCCTGGCCGGCTTCCTCGCCGCCACGCGCAACGATCCGGACCTGGAGAGCTTCCTGATCGAGAACCTGCGCGACGCCGCGCCGCCCCTGCGCGAGGCGCTGTCCTGCCTGAGCGCCCCGGCGCGCGAGGTGCGGCGCTGGCACGGCTTGCCGGTGCCGGGCGCGCTGCGCGCCGCGCATCGGCGGTCCGTTGCGGCCCGCTGGCGGGTCGACCGGGTGCTGAACTGGAACCAGGTCGGCGACGTGCAGCCGGCGCGCCTGGCCTCGCGCCTGGGTGCGGCGTCGATCTACTGGGAGCGGGGCGCCGCCTGGTTCGCCGAGGTGCCGGGCGCGGACCGTGGCTTCGTCTCCGCCTACGACCTCTATCTGGCCAACTCGGAGGCCTCGCGGCAGATGCTGCGCCAGCGCTGGCAGGTCAGCGGCGACATCCAGCTGTGCACGCCGGCCCTGTCGCACCTGCGGCGGCGGGCCCCGGCGCGCGCATTGCGCAGCGATCGGCCCCTGCGCCTCGGATTCTGCGCGCGGCTGCGCGCGTTCAAGGGCGGCGTACTGGCCGTGCACGCCCTGCGCGATCTGCGCGCTCGCGGACTCGACGCGCAGCTGTGGATCGCCGGCGAGGGGCCGGATGCCGCGGCCCTGCACATGCAGGTGGACAGGCTGGGACTGGCGCCGCAGGTCCGCTTCCTGGGCTGGGTCGGCGCGATCGATCCGTTCCTGGCGGCGATCGACCTGCTGCTGCACCCGGCCTTGCGCGAGCCCTACGGCATCGCCTGCGCCGAGGCGCTGGTGCGTGGCGTGCCGGTGGTGGCCGCGCGCGTCGACGGCCTGCCGGAGGTGATCGAGGACGGCGTCGACGGCCTGTGCGTGACCCCGAGCCTGCCGCTGTCCGACTTCGGCAAGTTCGGCGGGGACCGCGGCGACGTCTACCCCCTGGTGTATCGCCCCGAGTCGGGGACGGTGGCCGAGCCCGGCCTTGCCGATCCGCAGGCGCTGGCCGACGCGGTGGAGACGATCCTGGGCGACGCAACGCGCTACGCCGCGTTCAGCACCGCAGCTGGCGCCGCCGCGGCCGGCCGCTTCTCCTGGGCCGGACACCTGCGGCGGTTCAAGGAACTGGTCGGTGCGGCGGGCGGTGGGTCCTTCGCGTCGACGCCCGGCCCCGCATCGCCGCCAACGGGCGGCGGATCGTGACGATCGCGAGCCTGCAGGTCATCGCCAGCCCGCGCATGGGCGGTGCCGAGATGACCTTCCTGCGCCAGGTGCAGGGACTGCGCCGCGCAGGGCACCCGGTGGTGGCCGCCGTGCGGCGCGACTCGGCGCTGGTGCGGGCGCTGCACGGCGAGCCGCCGCTGCGCGAACTGCCCATGGCCAATTACCTGGACCTGCGCTCGGCCCTGGCCATCCGCGCACTGCTGCGTGAACACCGCTGCGCCGTGGTGCAGAGCTGGATGTCGCGTGCGACCTGGCTGACGCGCGCGCCGCGTGGCTGTG
This sequence comes from uncultured Panacagrimonas sp., assembly GCA_946481265.1. Next base: position 7,822 of record CAMLNE010000031.1, read on the forward strand.
TGCACGTCTCGCGACTGGGCGGCTACTACCACGCGCGCTATTTCCGCCACGCGCACGGCTGGGTGACGGTGACGAAGGGACTGCGCGACTGGATGCTCGGCAAGGGCTTCCCGGCCGATCGCGTCGAATACATCCGCAACTTCATCCCGCCGCTGCCCGCCGGCACGCCGCCGCCCTTCACCCGCGCACAGCTCGGCATTCCCGAGGACGCCCTGCTGATCGTCTCGATGGGCCGCTTCATCGAGAAGAAGGGTTACCAGGACCTGCTGCCCGCCTTCACCGCGCTGGGCGCGCAGGCGCAGGGCCGACCGCTGCACCTGCTGCTGATGGGTCGCGGACCGCAACAGAAGGAGCTCGAGGCGCTGGCGGCCGATGCCGCCGGGCGCGTGCATTTCCCGGGCTGGGTCGACCAGCCGGTGGCGGCGCTGCCGCTGGCCGATGTGTTCGTCTGCCCCTCGCGCGAGGAGGCGCACGGCAACGTCATGCTCGAGGCCTGGAGCCAGGGTCTGCCGGTGCTCTCCACGCGCACCGACGGCGGCCGCGAGCTGATCGTGGACGGCGACAACGGCCTGCTGTGCGATGTCGCCGACAGCGCCGGGATGGCGGCGGCCCTGCGCCGCCTGATCGTCTCGAGCGGCCTGCGCGAGCAGCTCGCCGGCCGCGGCCGCGAAACACAGCGCAGCCGTCACGACGAGTCCGCCAGCCTGCAGGCTTACCTGGCGTTCTACGAGCGCCTGCGGCGTCGCTACGCCTGAGCGGGCGGCGGCGCGCTGCGCGTCGCGGCTGGCGTGGTGGCGGCAACGGCGATGGCCGGTCGAGCGAGCCGGAACTGGTAGAGCGCATAGCAGAAGATCAGCGGCAGGATGCACTCGAAGCCTTCTTCCCAGGCACCGATCAGGCGCCCGGTGCGCTCGTCGAAGACCAGCCCGAACCATTCGCCGCTCAGAGAGATGGCGCGATCGAGCAGCTTGGTGCCGATGCCGACAGCGATGCCCAGCAGCAGCGTCCGCGTCCACGCCAGCTTCCAGGTGGCCCGGCGGCGCAGCAGCTGGACGCCGAGGAACAGTGTCCTGAACAGCAGGGCCAGGGCGATGGCCACGACCACGCCGGCCACCACCTTCACCTCCAGCGTCGCCGGGTTGTGCAGGTAGAACTTGACGCGCAGGACGTTGCCGCCGGCCAGCGCGTAGTGCCAGTCGGCTTCGCGCATCGCCAGGAAGCCGGCCACGGCGCCCAGCGTGAGCAGGCGCAGCGCAACCGCGCGCGGTCGTCGCCATGCCACGCCCACGCAGGCCGCGACCACCAGCAACCAGAGCGGCACCGACAGTCGCTCGAAAGGCCCCCGCTCCGAAAAGACGTCGCGATAGGCCTCCAGGTCCAGCGGCAGGGCCATCAGCGCCAGCAGCAGCGCGTAGACCGCAAGGGCCGCGATCAGCGCCGGCAGTCCCGCACGGGCGCCCACGCGGCGCGGGCCATCGCGCGCGTCATTCATGGAGGCGTGGAGCGCGCGCCGAGCAGGGCGGGGGAGTGCACCGCCGTGGGGGTCAGCGCGGGACGGGTGTTCCACCGCTGCCGGCGCGGCGGCAGCCGGCGCGCGGGAGTCGACGTCGACATGGCGGCCTGCGGGCGCGTCGCCGGCGCATCGCCGGCCTGCATCATGGCCAGCGCCGCGTACTTGTGGAACGCGTACTGGGCCAGGATCACCGACACCAGGAAGCCGCGCCGGCCGTCGAGCACGCACAGGCGTCCGAGGTATTGCAGGAGGAAGTCGAAGACCAGGCGTGACGATGCGTAGAGCAGGCTGCTGCGCCTGCCCTCGGCGTACTTCTGCTGGGCCAGCAGGCAGGCGTAGAGCAGGTGCTTCTGCTGCGCATGCTGGTAGTCGCGCCAGCTGTGATGATCGAGCGGCGACTTGAGCGTGTGCGTGCGCCGCTCGGGCATCAGCAGGGATTCGTGCACCTGCAGGTTGCGGTAGCTGGCGCCCTGGCGGCGGAACAGGCGCGTCTGCGGTGTGCTGAAGCGACCGAAGCGCAACGGCCGGCCGCAGAAGTGCGTGCGCCACGGCATCTTGATGACGTTGTACGGCAGGTCGGGACGCGCCAGCAGCGCATCGATCTCGGCACGCAACTGCGGCGTGACGCGCTCGTCCGCGTCCAGGCTCAGGATCCAGTCGCCCCCGGCCTTGGCGATGGCGCGGTTGCGCTGCGGACCGTAGCCGGGCCAGTCGGTCTGCCAGATCCGGTCGGTGTAGCGGCGCGCGATCTGCAGCGTGGCGTCGCGGCTGCCGCTGTCGAACACGATGATCTCGTCGGCCCAGCCATGGACCGATTGCAGCGCCGGCTCGATACGGTCCTCCTCATCGCAACAGATCATCACCACCGACAGCGTGAAGGCACGGTTTCGGGCCATGACACTCGTCCTTGTCCTGCGATCCGCGAAAGATCGGCAGGGCACCGGCCGGCAAATGTCGTGCCTGCGGCAACTCCTTGAATGCGGACGGAAGAGCGCTCATGGGACTGCGAAATGCGGCGCGTCCCAGGCCCGCTATGCGGATCGCAGGAGCCGGAGGAACGAGGGCCGCGAGGGCACTCCGACGGTCCGGCTCAGCGTTCGAACTTCACCAGTTCCATCGTGATCTGGCCGCCGACGATGGCCGGCGTGTCCAGGCTCTCGGTGCGCACCAGCTTCACCAGGCCGACGCCGGGGGCATACCACTCGATGTGCGTGACCGGAACCTCGGAGGCGCCGATGCGGGCGTCGGCGAGCACGTGCAGGCTGCCGCTGCCTTCCAGGCGCAGGCAGCGCTCGAAGGTTCCGGCCGGCACTTCCACCACGTCGTCGAGCGCCGCCACCTTCATCTGCAGGCGGATGCGCTTGGACTCGTCCTGCGCGAAGCGCTCGCGGAAAGGCTCGACCCGCTCGAGGATGTAGGGGCGCGATTCGACCTCCCACCATTGGCCGACGACCGGCGGCAGCTGCAGCACCGTGCGCGGCTCCTCGTCCATGCGCGGCTCGAAGTCGATGGCGCGGCGCAGCCCCACGCGCTGCAGCGCGTTCTCACCGCGCTGCAGCCAGTACTCGTTGCCATCGCTGGACAGGCGTCGTGCATAGCGCTGGCCCTCGCGCGTCACCGGGCGCAGGTTGCGCTGGCCCAGGCGCTGCTCGCGGTCAACCGCCGGGCTGCGCTCGTGCACCCGGTATTCCCAGCTCAGGCCCGGATCCAGAGGGAAGTATTCGGTCGATGGCTGGCCGCCGCCGCAGGCGCACAGCACGCAGGCCATCGCCACCAGCAGCAGGACGCGGGGCATGGCGCGCCTCACTTTTCAGGCAGCGCCGGGCTGGGCAGGTTGCCCAGGTCGAACTGCTGATCCTCTTCCTGGCGCTTCATCACGCCGCTGAGGCTCAGGTTGCCCTCCGTGCCGTGCTTGCGCTTGCCGACCTGCGGCAGGCCGTTGCGCATGCGTGCCTCGGCTTCCTGCAGCTGCATATGCGTCGATTTCAGGTAGTCCACGCGATAGCTGCGTGGCATGCGGGCCGGGCCGTCCTCGCCCAGCTCGGTGGCCCAGACGTAGATCGCGCCGTCCTCCGATTTTTCCGGGTCCGGCTCGATCACGGTCGCCGCGTGGAACAGGAACTGGTCGGGCAGCACCGCACGCGCAGGCCAGCCCGCCACGTCGCGCCAGAGATGCCAGCTCACGAAGAAGCTGGCGCCGACCAGGACCGTCAGCCCCGCGCGCAACATCCACGGCAGGCGCGAGCCGATGACCAGGTACAGCACCATCAGCGCCACCGCCACGTACAGCACGCACAGCAGTACCAGCTCCAATCCGATCGTCATTGCTGAACCAGTTTCTTCTGAAGAGTGTTGATGCCGGAGACCGAACCGTCGCGGCCCAGGCTGAAGCGCACCGCGGTGCGTTCGCTGCCCGCCTCGGGAAGCTCGACGGTGTCGTAGAACAGCACCTCGAGCCGCGGGTTGACCTTGACCACGTTGACCTGCACCGGCAGCACGTCGTTGCCGTCGGCGTGGTAGCGATGCAGGTTCACGACGTAGTCACCGGGCAGCAGGCCGCGCACGGTGACCACTTCCTGGTTGAGCGGATTGATCACGGGCTTGCCGTCGACCAGGAGCGTGTCGTTCTCGGTGCCGCGATCGTCGCGGTCCAGGTGCATCAGGCCGCCGTCGGGGTTGCGATACCAGACCACCTCGCCGTCCGGCGCCTCCACCCAGGTGTCGACGTCATCCGCCAGGCCGTCGGCCCAGGTCGTGGTGACGATCAGCTCGGCCTTGGCCGGGATGTCGCCCTCCTTGCGGGTCGGCGGGTTGATCGCGGTGATGGCGATCATGAACAGCAGGGTGAAGCCGAGCAGCGCATTGAACAGCAGGTCCGTGAACGGATCCTGGTCGTAGTGCGTGCGTCCCGCGCCGCGCTTCACGTGGCGGACTGCGCCGCGACTGCGGGCAGCATCTCGCGCTCGGCGAACTGCAGGGTGCCCGATACCAGGCGCTCGGCGGAGCGATCGAGCATCAGGTTCTGCAGGCCCAGGGCCATGTTGGCGAGCAGGCCCACCAGCGTGGTGTACAGGGACACTGCCATGCCCGAGCCCATGCGGCCGAGCATCTGCGGCAGGTCGGCGGCGCTGAGCGTCTTGATCGCGTCGATCGCGCCGAGCATGAAGACGAAGCCGACGATGGTGCCGAGCAGGCCGAGCTTGAGGATCAGGCTGGACAGGAACCAGCCGGCCTCATGCGCGCCGCGCGCGCGCTCCTCGAATACCTCGCGCAGCGCATGGCGGTCGGCGTGACCCTGCAGCAGGCCGCTGCAGTATTCGTTGGCCCAGTCCTCGAGCTGCGCCGACGCCGGGGGCAGCTGGCCGTCCTGGCGGAAACGCGTGCGCACGCGATCCAGTGCGCGGTGCGCCGACGACAGCCGGTGCGCGCGCCAGCCGCCATAGGCCATGCAGCCCAGGTAGATGAGCACGATGCTGGCCGAGATCTGCGTGGTGTCGGTGAGCAGGACCCGCTGCATCAGCCCCAGCGTCCACGCCAGGTGGATGCCGAAGACGGTGGTCGCGCTCAGCGCCAGCCAGCACAGGAAGCTCGACCCCTCGGTCTCCCCGAGCAGGTCAGCCGAAGGTATCGCGGGTGATCTGTCCATACCATTCATGTGCGTGAAGCGCCTCGCGCGCGCGCAGTGGACGCGCGGCCCCCAGTGGGCTCATCCCGTCATTCAATGTGCTCAGCCGGCCCGATACAACGCCGTACAAACCCCCTACCGAGATCGCGTAGTCCGGCGCCAGCAGGCTGTAGCAGGTGTTCACCAGCGTCGGCGCCGGCGCCGGCCGCCCGGAGAATGCCGCAGACAGGCTCAATGCCACCAGCTTGGCCTGGCTGTTGGCGCTGAACGCGGACTTGGGCATGGGCTGCGCGATGCAGGCGTCGCCGATCACGTGGATCCCGGCGTGGCGCGTCGACTCGAAGCTGGCCGGATCCACCGGGCACCAGCCGCTTTCGTCGGCGAGGTCGGCCGCCTGGGCGATGTCCGCGGCGCGCTGCGGCGGCACCACGCTGGCGAGATCGACGCGCAGGCGCGAGCCGTTCTGCAGGTGCAGCTCGCCGCGTCGCGCGTCGACCGCGCGCAGCTCGCCGCCCTGTGCGCGCGACACCCATTCGATGCGGCCCGGGTAGAGCGTGTCCCAGCCCAGCTGGAACAGCGAGTGCTTGCTGAAATCGTCCTTGGCGTCCAGCAGCAGGATCCGGCAGCGCTTGTAGCCCTTCTGCGCCAGGCGCCAGGCGAACAGGCTGGCCCGCTCGTAGGGCCCGGGCGGGCAGCGATAGGGATTGGCGGGGGCGCTGATGGCCAGCGTCGCGCCATCGCGCAGCGCCTCGAAGCGCTCGCGCAGCCGCGCCACCTGGGGGCCGCCCAGCCAGGCGTGCGGCAGCTGCTCGCTGGCGGCGGCGTCGAGCCCCTCGATGCGGTCCCAGCGCATGGCGATGCCCGGGCTGAGCACGATGCGGTCGGCCTGCAGGACGATGCCGGACGCGGTACGCACCCGGCGCGACACCGGGTCGAGTTCGACCGCGCGCTCGCGCAGCCAGCGGATGCCGGACGCGGCCAGTGGCGCCGGGCCGCGCACGATGTCGCCCATCGCGCAGACCGAGGCGATGGCCGCGTTGGTCGATGGCCCGGTGAAGAAATGCGCGCGCGGTTCGAGCAGGGTGATGTCGAGATCCGGCGCGACGCGGTGCAGGGTGCGTGCACAGGCCGCGCCGCCGAAGCCGCCGCCGATGACGATCACGCGTGCCCGCGGCGCGACCGCGCGCGCCGACCACGGGGACAGGGCCGAGGCGAGGCCGGCCAGCAGCAGGCGACGACGGTCGGGGTTCATTCGGGGACGGCGCGGCCCCAGGTGCGGGCCAGGGTGTCGATCTGCGCGTCGCTCAATGCGGCGGCCAGGCGCGGCATCGCCAGGCCTTCACGGTCTCCGGAGCGGAATGCGCGCAGCAGCTCGGCGATGCGTGCGGCGGGCAGGCGGTAGAAGTCCGGCATCGCCGAGGGCGACGCCGGCGTGCCATGGCAGACCGCGCAGGACAGGGCCAGCGGGTCGTCCTGCGCATGCGACGCGCCGGCGGACAGGGCGCACAGCAGCGCGCCGGCGAGGCGCTTGGCAGGAGATGGGAGCACGCGCGGATTGTGGCGTGGCGCCGGTGTGCGGCGCCAATGAAGCGGGTGGTGTTGCAGGACATCCTCCCCATGCGATCCCGCTGCACGGGGAGGAGGCCCCGGGAGATGCCGGTCGCCCGGCGAAGTCCCGTCTACTGCGTGTGCTGCTGCACGAACGCGCCGATCTCGTCGAGCGCCTGGACACCCTCGTCCAGCCGCGCGCAGAACACCTGGAACACGTGGATCTGGCCCTCCCACTCGTGCAGCTTCACGCTGACACCGGCCTTCTTCGCCCGATCGGCGATGCGCCGCGCGTCGTCGAGCAGGGTCTCGCGCGAGCCGACGTGGATCAGCAGCGGCGGCAGCCCGCTCAGGTCCCCGTGCAGCGCGGCGATCAGCGGGTCGCGCAGGCTCTTGCCGGCCGGCATCACCAGGCTCACCAGGTTCTCCAGCAGCGGCTTCTTGACGATCGGATCCTCGGCATCCTTGCTCGTCATCGAGTCGCCGAGCCCCTCGAGATCCACCCACGGCGAGATCGGCGCGGCGCAGGCCGGCATCGGCAGCTTGTTCTGCTTGATCGACAGCAGGGTCGACACGCACAGGCCGCCACCGGCCGAGTCGCCGGAGATGGCGATGCGCGCCGGCTTGTAGCCCTGCGCGAGCAGCCAGCGGTAGGCGGCGGTGGCGTCCTCGACCGCGGCCGGGAACGGGTGTTCCGGTGCCAGCCGGTAGTCGACGAACAGCACGCGCGACTTCGACGACTTGGAGATCTGCGCCGCCATCGCGCCGTGCGAGACCGGCCCGCCGAAGACATAGCCGCCGCCGTGCAGGTAGAGCACCACCCGGTCCTTGGCCGCTCCCGGTGCGTCGAACCAGACGGCGCGTGCGCCGCCGGCGTCGACCGCCTCCTCCTTGGCCCCGACCGGCGACGGGTGCGAACTCGACAGCGCATCCCAGTCCGCGCGCATCTTGTCCAGCGTGGTCTCGGCGTTCCATCCGCCGAAGCAGGCCTCCACATCCTTGATGACGGCATCGAGTTGCTGTTGCGACATGACGTTCTCCTCTCTGGTTATGGGTACCGCTGAACGCAGCCCGGATCCTGTCCGGGATCTCGTGGTCGATGTGCGCAACAGCCCGGCGATCCGACCCGGGCCGCGGGCCTACAGCCCCCAGGCCTTCATCTTCTCCGCCGAGGGCACCGGGGACGGTGCGCCCAGTGGGGTGCGGCTGAAGCGCGGCGCGGGCATCGGCTGGTTGACGCCCCCCAGTGTCTGGAAACTGCCGCGCGCGATGTTGTGCGGATGTGCTGCGACCTCGTCCATGGCCAGCACCGGCGACACGCAGGCGTCGGTGCCGTCGAAGCGCTGGGTCCAGAACGCGCGGTCGTGTTCGCGGAAGATCGCCTCGATCTCGCGATGGACCTCCTCGTCCTGGTCGCCGCGCGAGCAGATCGTGTCGTACTGCTCGCCCACGCCGATGCCCTCGAGGAACTTGCGGCGGAACTGCGGCTCGATGGCGCCGACCGCCATCCACTGGCCGTCGGCGGTCTCGTAGCAGCGGTAGTACCAGGCGCTGCCGTCAAGGAAGTTGCCGGCACGCTGCGCCGGCCACACGCCGGCGGCACGCAGGCCGTAGATCATGCCCATCAGCACGCCGGCGCCCTCGACCATGGCCATGTCGATGACCTGGCCCTTGCCCGAACTGCGCGCCTCGAGCACCGCGCTGACGATGCCCAGCGCCAGCATCATGCCGCCGCCGCCGAAGTCGCCGACCAGGTTCAGCGGCGGGACCGGCCCGGAGAATTTGGTGCCCATCGAGTGCAGCGCGCCCGACAGCGCGATGTAGTTGATGTCGTGACCCGCCGTGTTCGCCAACGGGCCGTCCTGGCCCCAGCCGGTCATGCGGCCGTAGACCAGCTTCGGATTGGCCGCCAGGCAGGGTTCCGGGCCCAGGCCCAGGCGTTCCATGACGCCGGGGCGGAAGCCCTCGATCAGGACGTCGGCCTGTCCGGCCAGCTGCAGCAGTGTGGCGCGGCCGGCCTCGGTCTTGAGATCTGCCCCGACCCGGCCCGCGCGGCTGCGGACCAGCACCGGCACCGAGGAATTGGGGTCGGCCTTGCCGGGGCGTCCGATGGTCAGCACGTTGGCGCCGAGATCGGCCAGCAGCATCGCGCAGAAGGGGCCGGGGCCGATGCTCTCGACTTCCAACACCTTGATGCCGGCCAGGGGACCGTTCGCTTGGGAGTTGTTCATGAAGCTTTCCTCGATCAGAAGATGTTCAGGCAACGGCTAACGCAGCGGCGCAGGGGAAAGCGCAAAGGTCGCAAAGAGACAAAAGAAGCGATCCGAATGCGCGCATTCCGGGTTCACCGGGCGGCCAGGGGATCTTGCTTCGCGTCCTTTCTTTTCCCTTTGCGCCCTTGCGTTGGCCGTTTGATTTGAAATCACGCGCGACCGCCGGAAACGAGCTTGCGCGCGATGCTCCAGCGATGCACCTCGCTCGGGCCGTCGTAGATCCGGAATGCGCGGATGTCCTTGAAGATGCGCATCACGATGGTCTCGCCGGTGACGCCCTGGCCGCCGAGCACCTGCACGCAGCGATCGACCACCCGCCATACGGCCTCGGATACCATCACCTTGGTCATGCTCGATTCGAGATTGCCCTTGGAGCCCTGGTCGAGGACCCAGGCGGTGTGCCAGATGTTCAGGCGCGCGCTGTGCAGGTCCATCTCGTTGTCGGCCAGCTGGAAGCCCACGCCCTCGTGCTCTCCCAGCGGCTTGCCGAAGGCCAGGCGGCGGCGCGCGTAGGCCGTCGCGACATCGTGCGCGCGGCGCGCCTGGCCGAGCCAGCGCATGCAGTGGGTCAGGCGCGCCGGCGCCAGGCGCACCTGTGCATAGCGAAAGCCGCGCCCGATCTCGCCGAGCACATCCTGCGCCGGCACGTAGAGGTTTTCGAAGTGCAGCACGCCGTGACCACCGACGAAGCAGGAGTCGAGCGAATCCATCAGTCGCTCGAGGCGGATGCCCGGCTGGTCCATGTCGGACAGGAACATCGTGGCCGAGCCGTCCTCCATCCGGGCCATGATGATCGCGAAGCTCGCGCCCTCGGCGCCCGTGATGAGCCACTTGGTGCCGCTGATGCGGTAGCCGTCGCCGTCCTTCACCGCACGCGTCTGCATCATCGTGGGATCGGAGCCGGCACCCTCGCCGGGTTCGGTCATCGCAAAGCACGAGCGGATCCGGCCCTCGACCATCGGCCGCAGCCAGCGCTCCTTCTGGGCCTCGGTGCCGACCTCTTCCATGAGATGGATGTTGCCCTCGTCCGGCGCATGGATGTTCAGCGCGACCGGCCCCAGCGGCGAGTAGCCGGCCTCCTCGAAGACGATGGCCTTGGCGCGGTGATCCAGCGCCAGGCAGCCGTAGTGGGCCGAGGCGTGCGGCGTCAGCAGGCCGGCACCGCGGGCGCGGGCGACCAGTTCGTCGCGCAACGACTCCTCCGGCCCGTGCGGGTGCTGGCGCGGATCGTTCTCCAGCGGGATGACCTGCTCGGCGATGAACTGGCGGGTGCGCTGCTGCAGGTCGAGCAGTTCGGGGGACAGGCTGAAGTCCATGGGGACGGGAACGGGCGGGCAGGGGAGCGGTCGATTCTATTCGCGCGCCCCGCCGCTGTCGGCTGGGTCCGTGCCCCTACCCTGGCCGCGGGGCAATCCGTGGCCGGCGGCCCTGGAGCGGTCATCCCGGACGCCTCCGGGCCAGGCCGGGCGGCGCTTGAATTGGCTGGCGCCATCCTCATTTAGCCCCGACAGGTCATTCGAGAAATTCCATGCAACAGTTCGACGGCACCACCATCCTCAGCGTCCGCCGCGGCAACCAGGTCTCGCTCGGCGGCGATGGCCAGGTGTCGATGGGCAACACCCGGGTGAAGGGCAACGCGCGCAAGGTGCGCCGGCTCTACAACGACAAGGTCATGGCCGGCTTCGCCGGCGGCACCGCCGATGCGTTCACCCTGTTCGAGCGCTTCGAGGGCAAGCTCGAGAAGCATTCCGGCAACCTGGTGCGCGCCGCGGTCGAGATGGCCAAGGACTGGCGCACCGACCGCTACCTGCGGCGCCTCGAGGCGCTGCTGCTGGTGGCCGACAAGGACGCCAGCCTGATGGTTTCCGGCAACGGCGACGTGATGGAGCCCGAGCCGCATGGCGTCATGGCGATCGGTTCCGGCGGCAGCTTCGCCACCGCCGCGGCGCGGGCGCTGGTCGAGAACACCGACCTGTCGGCACGCGAGATCGTCGAGAAGGCGCTGCACGTGGCCGCGGACATCTGCATCTACACCAACCATTCACTGACGATCGAGCACATCGATCTGTGACGGGAGCCGGGATCCGGACAGCGCGGATCGCCATGGCGACCCGCTTCCAGCGACTCCCCATTCCCCTCTCCCGATTCCCGAGAACGACATGAGCGAAGCCCTCAACGCCCCTTCCACCATGACGCCGCGTGAAATCGTGGCCGAGCTGGACAAGCACATCATCGGCCAGGCCGCCGCCAAGCGGGCCGTGGCGGTCGCCCTGCGCAATCGCTGGCGGCGCCAGCAGGTCGAAGGCCAGATGCGCTCCGAGATCCACCCCAAGAACATCCTGATGATCGGGCCCACCGGCGTGGGCAAGACCGAGATCGCGCGACGCCTGGCCAAGCTGACCAATGCGCCGTTCGTGAAGGTGGAAGCCACCAAGTTCACCGAGGTGGGCTATGTCGGCAAGGACGTGGATTCGATCATCCGCGACCTCGCCGATGCGGCCGTGAAGATGACGCGCGAGCAGTTCATCGCGCGCATGCGCAACAAGGCGGAGGCCGCGGCCGAGGAGCGCGTGCTCGACGTGCTGGTGCCGCCGCCCAAGGACTTCGGCGATCCCAGCGCGACCCGCCAGAACGAGAACAATGCCGCGCGCCAGGTGTTCCGCAAGCAGCTGCGCGAGGGCAAGCTCGACGACACCGAGATCGAGGTCAAGCTCTCGCAGGTCATGCCGAACGTGCAGCTGATGGGCCCTCCCGGCATGGAGGAGATGACCCAGCAGCTGCAGGGCATGTTTGCCGGCCTGAACCAGGGCAAGACGCGCAGCAAGAAGATGAAGATCGCCGAGGCGATGAAGGAGCTCACCGACGAGGAGGCGGCCCGGCTGGTCGACGAGGAAGCGATCAAGGCCGAGGCGCTGAAGAATGTCGAGGAGAACGGCATCGTCTTCATCGACGAGCTGGACAAGGTGTGCAAGCGCGGCGAGTTCGTCGGCGCGGACGTATCGCGCGAGGGCGTGCAGCGCGACCTGCTGCCGCTGGTCGAGGGCAGCACCATCACCACCAAGTACGGCGCGGTGAAGACCGACCACATCCTGTTCATCGCCTCGGGCGCCTTCCACATGGCCAAG
>CAMLNE010000032.1 GCA_946481265.1 uncultured Panacagrimonas sp.
AACAGGAGTCGAACCTGCGACCTACGCATTACGAATGCGCCGCTCTACCAACTGAGCTATCCCGGCGGGCCGGGGATTATAGGTAGCGGGTCGGCATCGGACAATCGCGGATCGGCACGACGGCTCCTTGGAACGCGATCGGCACACCCATGTCGCCTCGCGTGAATGCACAGCTTCGCCGCGATGCCCGCGCCTGCAGACTTGCCGGCAGGGCCACCCCGGAACGCATCGCGCCATGCGCCATCGCCTGTCTCTTCCCCTCCACGCAGCGACCCGATCGTTCGCTGCGACCGCGGCCTGCCTCAACGCCGGCGCCGCACACGCAGGCCAGGCATTCGTGCGCAGCAGTGCCCGTTCCGGCGCTGCAGGCAGCGCCTATCACCGGCACGAGTGGCGTCGGCCGGAACCGGGCTTCACGCTGATCGAACTGCTGGTGGTCATCAGCGTGGCGGCGATCCTGTTCGCCCTCGGGGTGCCCGGATTCCGCGAGTCCACGCTCCGCAATCAGCGCGCGGCCCGCTCGAACGAGCTGGTGAGCACCCTGAACTACGCGCGCGCCCAGGCGCTGGCCCTGCGCCGCCCGGTCATCGTCTGCCGGACGCGCGATCCGGCGGCCGCGACCCCGTCCTGCGGGACCGGCAGCGGCTGGGAGGAGGGCTGGGTGGTCTTCCAGGAGATCACGGTCGACAACACGGTGACCGATGAGACGGAGATCCTCCGGCGCCAGGCTCCGCTGCTTTCCGCCTCCCAACTGGCGCTTCCCGCCACCGGCCGCCTGACCGTGCGCGGCAACAACAACCTCGCCTCCCGCGTGCGCTTCAACGTCTCCGGCGCCACGGCGAACAACGGCACGCTCATGGTCTGCGACCAGCGCGGCTTCCCGCGCGGGCGCGCGATCGTCGTGGCCGCCACCGGACGCGTGCAGTCGTTCGACGCCTACGGCCGGCAGGGCGGCAGCGTTCCCGATCCCCGGTTGCCGGCCCGCGTGACGGGCTGCCTGCGGAGCTAGGCGTGTTCATCCTCGGCCACCGATACGCCGTGCCGGAACCGAATGGCTTTTCGCTGCTGGAGGTCCTGATCGCGATGGTGGTGCTCTCGATCGGCCTGCTGGGCCTCGCCGGTCTGCAGCTGTCGGCATTGCGCGGCAACAACCAGTCCTACGAGCACTCGCAGGCGCAGCTGCTGGCCTACGAGATCGCGGATGCGATGCGCACGAACCGTGTCGAGGCGGCGGCCGGCACCTTCAACATGAGCCAGGCAAGTCCACCCGCGGTTCCGCCGGGCGATTGCCTGACCGCCAGTTGCGCACGCAGCCAGGCCGCCCTGCTCGCCGCGCGCGACTGGTTCGGCCGCGTGCAGGTGATGCTGCCGCAGGCCACCGCCAGCGTCGCCTGTTCGGCCGCGCCCTGCGCCAGCGGCGTGATGCACACCGTCCAGGTGATGTGGGATGAACAGCGCCGCGGACTGGACCGCGACACCGCGGCCGCACGCACCTGCCCGCCCGGCGCCGCATTCGACCCCGACGTCCACCTGGGCTGCGTCCAGCTCTCCTTCGTGCCATGAACAGCGCCGGCCCGCGTCCGCAACGTCGCGTCGCCCTGCACGGCTTCTCGCTGGTCGAGCTGATGGTCGCCACGACGATCGGCCTGCTCGTTCTCGGCGGCGTCGGGTCGATCTTCCTGGGCAGCCGGAACTCGTTCCGCACCCAGGAGAACCTCGCCCAGGTTCAGGAGGCGGGTCGCTTTCTCACATACCTGATGATTCCCCACATCCGCCAGGCGGGCTATCTGCCCGACCCGTTGGCGCAGGTCGACACGTCGAAGCATTTCCGCGGGCCCTGGAGACCGATCTTCGGCGCGGACGACGGCTTCTTTGCCGCCAGCGACGTCACCGGCATCGCCGACGTGCAGCCGGGCACCGACGCACTGCTGGTCGTGCACGGCGGCGACAGCGTCCCGCTGAGCACCTGCAGGGGCACGACGGTCGCCGACGACCAGATCGCCGCGAACGTCTTCTACGTCTCCGCGCGGGATCCCGGCAGCGGCTTGAGCAGCCTGAATTGTGGAACCGCGGTGCTTGCGGTCGGACGCGGCGCGGCCTTGCGTTCGCCCACCACGCCGGTCGCGATCACGGATACGCAGCCGTTGATCCATGCCGTGCAGGACCTGCAGATCACGTACGGCGTAGCCGCCGAGCCGGCCGACGACGGCGCCCTGCCCGCAGCCCGCGGCGCGCCGTTCGCAGCACGCTATCTCGACGCCGACGCGGTACCCGACTGGCAGCGTGTCGTTGCGGTCCGCATCAGCGTCACCGCGGTCGGCGCCGAGCGCAGCGAGGGCGGCGAGGGCGGCGGGAACGGGGGGCAGGCGGACGGGATGGTGATCGACCGCTTTGTCGAAGGCGGTCGGGTTCGGCGTCTGTTCTCGAACACCGTGCAGATCCGCAACCGGCTGCGGCAATCGTGACCGACACCGGTCTGCCGCTGCGAGCAGCATCCCAGTCGGGCGCCGCGCTGGTGGTGTCGCTGGTGTTCCTGATGGCGTTGACGCTCCTGGGCGTGGCCGCGGTGAGCGGCAACACCCTGCAGCAGCGCATGACATACAGCGTCGCCGAGACCAATCTCGCGTTCCAGGCCGCGGAGTCCGCCGTCGCCACGGGCGAGAACTGGCTGGAGATGCAGGTACGGCCACCGGTCGCCGACTGCCCGGCCACCGCCCCGGCCGCATGCTGGAATTCGCTGTCGATCTGGCCGGGACGGCCCGCCTCCGGCTCGTCGGAGGTGAGGACTTCCAACCTCGTCCTGCCGGCCTGGTGGCAGCGGCATGGTCGGCCGATTGGCTTTCGCTATGCGCAAGGCGCGGCTGCCATCGAAATCGCGGGCCAGCGTTACCGGGTCGCCGGGGAAATCCCGGCGATCGACGATGCGCGCTACCCGCGCTACGTGATCGAGGATCTTGGGCAGGACCCGACCGCATCCCTGGTGCTCGGTCGACCCCGCGTGTTCACGCTGCGCTTCTACCGGATCACCGGACACGGGCGCGGCGCGCAGCAGGCAGCCCATGCACCGTCGACGATCACGCGCAGCGTGTACTCGAAGGGATTCTGATCGCACGTGATCGCTCGCCTGCCCCGGACCGGTGACATGGACACGCGACGCTGTCGAGGCATGGCCGGTCTTCCGCGGACCCTGGTCGCGGCGCTGCTGGCGGCCTGCACTCCGGCGGCAGCCGCACCGCTCGCCCTGCCGGCGATCCCGCTTTCGCTGAGCAACGAGGTCGCGCCAAACATCATGTTGATGGTCGACAACTCGGACGCGATGAGCCATGTCGTCGCCCAGCCGCCCGAGGGTCCCGACCTGCAGGCCCTGCCGCCGGAGTCCTGCCCGGCCGCGAACCGCGTTCCGCAGGGCGTCCGGGTCGACCTGAACATCCGGGCCCCCAGCGTGGACGAAGGCAACGGACCCCGGATCGCGTATGACGGCGCCCGCTACGACTGGGGAACCGGCAGCGGCCAGCGCTGCTTCGCCCCGGACGTCGACTACGAAGCCGCGCTCAATCTCGAACGCGAAGCCGCCCGCCTGGAGGGTGAGTGGTACGTGCCGGCAATCGCGCCGACGCGCTACCCCGGCCACTACCTGAACTGGTATTTCGATCCGGGCAACTACGCCGCGCCGGACTACGTGGGGTCCGATGCGATTCGATGGAACGCCGGCCAGCTGCGCAAGCCGCTGCCCGTTTCGCTGCAGCCCCAGGGCAAGGTCCTCAGCCGTATCGAGGTGGCAAGGTCGGCGGCGCAGACCCTGGTCGCGGGACTGGACAGTCGTCTGCGCGTCGGACTCTCCGCCCACGACGGCAAGGACGGTGGCGCGTTGCGCGTCCCGGTCGCCGCGCTGACGCCGGCACAGCGCACGGCCCTGGGCAGCGGGCCGATGGGCATCGCGCACATCGAGCCCGGTGGGAGCGCCCCGCTGGCGGAGACGCTTTCCGCCATCGGGCGATATTTCGCGACCGGCTACAGCGGTGCGCTCGCGATGAATCCCAAGGACCCGCCACGCGAGGTGACACGGACGGTGGCCCAGGCCTTTCCCGCCAACCTGTCAGGCGCCACCTCGGCAGCGCCGGTCGTCCTCTCGTGCCAGCCGAATTTCGCGATCCTGCTCAGTGCCGGTCGCTCCAGCGAGGATCACAGCAGCTCGCAGCTCGCCATCGGCGCCGCACCCGACGACGTGATCCGCGATTACGACGGTGATTGCCAGGGACGCAGTCCGGCCTGCGGGAGCCACGATCGCAAGCCCGACCAGGATTACGGGCCCGACGGAAGCGACTACCTGGACGATGTCGCGCAGGCGCTGCACGAAACCGATCTTCGGCCGGATTTTCCGGCGGAGGCGGGTTCGGGTCAGCCATACAGGAACAACATCGTCACCCACGTGATCAGCCTCGCGGATGCCGAGGCCCGCAACGACGCCCTGCTGGTGCGCGCGGCGCGGCAGGGAGGCGGCCGCTTCGTCGCGGCCGCGGATGCCGACGCGTTGACCGCCGCCCTGGATGATCTCGTTGCCGGTCTGCCGCAGCGCACCGCGGCCCTGGCCTCGATATCGCTCGACTCGACGCACCTGTCGTCCGGCACCCGGCTGTTCCAGGCCGGTTTCGACAGCAGCGGGTGGACCGGCAGCCTGCGCGCGCTGCCGATCGCTTCGGGCACCGGCGGATCCTGCGGGAACGCGATGGCCGGGCAGCCTTGCGCGGCGATCTGGGAGGCCTCGGCGGTGCTCGAGGGCATCGCGGCGCAGTCGCGCACGATCCTGAGCCTCGACAGCAGCAGCCGGGTGGGCATTCCGTTTCGCTGGGCGAGCCTGAGCCTCGCGCAGCAGGCGCTTCTGAGCCGCGATCCGAATCGGGCGGCGGGCGTTACGGACGCACGCGGACCGGATCGCCTGGCGTGGCTGCGCGGAGATCGCAGCCGGGAGGCCGCACACGACCTGCGTCCCCGCACCCGCCTGCTGGGCGACATCGTGCATTCCGATCCCGCGTTCGTCGGTGCGCCGGACGCCACCCTTCCCTTCGCCGGCCACGCCGCCTTCCGGTCGCGTCACGCGGACCGCATGCCGATGGTCTATGTCGGCGCCAACGACGGCATGCTGCACGGCTTCCGCGCAAGCGATGGCGTCGAGCGGCTCGCCTATGTTCCGGGTCCGATGTTCGGAACCGCCGCGAATCCGAAGCTGGCACGGCTCAGCGCCCAGCCCTACCTGCACGTCTGGGGTGTCGACGGCTCACCGACCGTCGGCGATGTACAGGTCGGCGCGGACCGTCGCTGGGCGACCTACCTGGTGGGTTCGCTGCGCTACGGTGGGCAGGGATTGTTTGCGCTGGATGTGACCGATCCGCAGGCCTTCTCCGAGGCCAGGGCTGCCAGCATCGTCCGCTGGGAATTCACCGATGCCGACGATCCGGACCTGGGCTACACGTTCAGCCAGCCCAGCCTGGTGAAACTGAAGAACGGCAGGTGGGCGGTGCTCGTGGGCAACGGCTACAACAATCGCGAGGCGGACGGCAGCGTCAGCACCGCCGGCCGTGCGGCGCTGTTCATCCTGCTGGTCGACGGACCCGGCGCGGACGGACGCTGGGACCTGGGCACCGACTATTTCAAGTTGGAGGTCGGCCCGCGGCTGGCGGCGGCCGAGACCGACAACGGCCTGGCGACGCCCGCGGCGGTTGATCTGGACGGCGACCAGCGGGTCGACTACGTCTACGCGGGCGATCTGCGTGGCGACATGTGGCAGTTCAATCTCAACGACGCCGATCCCGGCCGCTGGGCGGTCGGCTACGGCGGCAATCCCGTCTTCACCGCACGCTCCGGCGCCGGGGTGCGCCAGCCGATCACGGCACCCGCGGAGGTCGGCTTCAACCTGCTGAGCAGCGATCCGGATGACCTGGTCGTGTTCGTCGGCACCGGCCGCTATTTCGCATCCGGGGATCACGCGCAGGCCAACCAGCAGAACCAGACCTTCTACGGCATCTTCGTCGACCCGATCGCCTCGCCCGACCCGCTCACCGAAACCCTCGGGGCGCCCGACCCGGGCAGGCCGGAGCTGCTGCGGCAGACCGTCCTGCAGGAGGTCAGCGCCGGGGGACGGAATCTGCGGATCAGCTCGAACCGGCCGCTCGACATGGCCCGGCACCGGGGCTGGTACATCGACCTCTACAACACGCAGACCGCTGGGGCCGACCCGTCGCCGGCAAGCGGACTCAACAAGGGCGAGCGCCAGGTCAGCCGCCCGGTCCTGCGCGACGGCCGCGTCGTGTTCACCACGCTGCTGCCGTCGGCGACTTCCTGCGACGCCGGCGGCAGCGGCTGGCTGATGGAAGTCGATGCCTCGACCGGGGCCCGCCCCCGCGAGCCGGCCCTGGACATCACGCAGGACCTGAACGTGGATGTCCTCGACCGGATCGAGGTCCGCATCGGCGGCGAGACGCTCGACGTGCCGGTCAGCGGCATCGGCTCCCCGTCCGGGATGCTCTCGACGCCGGCGATCCTCGCCCTGCGACCCGGCCAGGACGCCAAGTACTCGACGCGCTCCGACGGTGGCATCGCGCTGTTCGCAGAGGCCCGCTCGCGCCGGACCGGGCGCGTGACATGGCGGGAGTGGACGCCGTGAGGGCGATTCCGCGCCGGGATCGCGGCAGGCGTGGCGTTGCCGTCGGCTTCACCTTGATCGAGCTGCTGATCGCGATGACCGTCGTCGGCGTCCTGGCGGCGATCGCGTTTCCCGCCTACCGCGCCTACCTGGTGCGCGGCTATCGCGCGGATGCGCAGCAGGTGTTGTTGCGCGGCGCGCAGCAGGCCGAGCGCTGGTTCACGCAGCGCAACCGCTATTCCGGCCTGGACCCCGCATTCGCCTTCGGCGCGGACCGCGGCGCCGGCATCTACACCTTCAGCGTCGCATCCGCGACCGCATCGACCTTCACCCTCCAGGCGCAGCCCGTTGCAGGCAGGACGAATGCGCACGACGGCGCGCTGGAGATCACCCACAGTGGCCAGAAGCGCTGGGACCGCAACGGCGATGGCGATTTCGAGGGCGCCAACGAGATGCACTGGAACCGATAGGGACATCGCCACACCGCGATGCGTGCATGGCCGGCCTGCACGCTTCGGATGCGAGGGGCGCAGTCCTGCCGCGCCATACACGCCCCGCAGCGGCAGGCCTACGCCGTCTTCGCAGCCAGCAGCGCGCCCAGCTCGGCCTTTCCGAACGGCGCGCGCAGCACGCCGCGTTCGCACACGATCGCGTCGATCAGTCCGGCCGGCGTGACGTCGAACACCGGGTTCCAGGTGCCGACGCCCTGCGGCGCCCACACGCGATCCTGGAATTGCGTGAGCTCGGCGGACAGCCGTTCCTCGATCGGGATGCAGCTGCCGTCCGGGCAGGAAAGGTCGAAGGTGCCGGTCGGCGCCACCACCATGAATCCGGCGCCGTGATAGCGCGCCGCGATGGCCAGGGCATAGGTGCCGATCTTGTTGGCGGTGTCGCCGTTGGCGGCGATGCGATCGGCGCCGACGATCACCCAGTCGATCTTCTCCCGGCTCATCAGGTGGGCGGCGGCGCCGTCGGCGATCAGGCGGGTCGGGATGCCCTCGCGCATGAGCTCCCAGGCGGTCAGGCGCGCGCCCTGCAGCCAGGGGCGGGTCTCGGTGTTGTAGACCTGCGCGATGCGACCCTGCTGCCATGCGCTGCGGATCACGCCGAGCGCGGTGCCGTGGCCGCCGGTGGCCAGTGCGCCGGTGTTGCAGTGGGTCAGGATGCGCGCGCCGCTGGCGGGCAGCAGCGCCGCACCGAGTTCCCCCATGTGCAGGTTCTGCTCGAGATCCTCGCGATGGATCGCCTGCGCCTCGCGCAGCAGCGTGTCCGCGCCGCGCCCCCCTTTCTCGCGCATGCGCTGCAGCGCCCAGCGCAGGTTCACCGCGGTCGGACGCGCCTGCGCCAGCACGCGTTCGGCCGCGTCGTAGTCCTCGCCTGCCATCGCGTCCAGCGCCAGGCCGTAGGCGGCCGCGATGCCGATCGCCGGGGCGCCTCGCACCGCCATGCCATGGATCGCGGCGGCCACCTCGGCGGCCGAGCGGCATTCGACCCAGGCTTCGCGCGCCGGCAACTCGCGCTGATCGAGCAGCGCGAGGCGATCGCCGCTCCACACGATCGGGCGGACCGCGTCGTTGTTCATCGTCATCGAAAGGCTGCTCCACGCATTGCCGCTAGAATTCGCGGGCTCGAAGAAGAATTGTATCCACCCGGCACGACCGATCCGTGACTCCTGACCCCGCTTCCCCGGCCGTCATCGACCTGCTGGTGATTCCCTCGGCCGTGGTGCCGGTGGAGCCGGCCGGGACCGTGCTGTCCGGTCATGCTCTGGCCGTCGACGGTGGCCGCATCGTCGCGGTGCTGCCCGCCGCCGAGGCCCGCCAGCGCTACGCCGCGCGTGAAGTGCTCGAGTTGCCGCGTCACGTCCTGCTGCCAGGCCTGGTGAACCTGCACACGCATGCGGCCATGAGCCTGCTGCGCGGACTGGCCGACGACCTGTCGCTGATGGACTGGCTGCAGAACCACATCTGGCCGGCCGAGGGCGCGCACGTGTCGCGCGCGTTCTGCCTGGACGGCGCCAGGCTCTCGACGGCGGAGTTCATCCGCGGCGGCGTCACCTGCGCCAACGACATGTATTTCTTTCCCGACGCGACCGCCGAAGCCTTCTCGGCCGCCGGCATGCGCGCGAGCGTGGGCCTGATCGTCATCGACTTTCCGAGCGCCTGGGCGCAGGGGCCGGACGAGTACTTCGCCAAGGGCATCGCGGTGCACGACGCGGTGCGCGGCGATCCGCTGATCCGCACGCTGTTCGCGCCGCATGCGCCCTACACCGTCGGCGACGCGGCGCTGCGCAAGACGCGCGCCTATGCCGACGAGCTGGGTATCGGCATCCACATGCACGTGCACGAGACCGAGTCCGAGGTCGCCGAGGCGGTGCAGAAGACCGGCCGGCGCCCCTGGCAGCGCCTGAACGAGCTGGGCATGCTCGGCCCCGACTTCATCGCCGTGCACATGACCCAGCTCAGCGACGAGGAAATCGCGCAGGCCGCGCAGTTCGGCGTGCACGTCGCGCACTGCCCCGAGTCCAATCTCAAGCTGGCCAGCGGCTTCTGCCCGGTGCAGAAGCTGCTGGATGCCGGCGTGAACGTCGGCATCGGCACCGACGGCGCGGCATCCAACAACGATCTCGACCTGTTCGGCGAGATGAAGACCGCCGCCCTGCTCGCCAAGGGCGTGGCGCGCGACGCCCATGCCTTCGGCGCGGCGAGCGCGCTGCACGCATCAACGCTGGGCGGTGCCCGGGCACTGGGCCTGGACGGCGAGATCGGCTCGCTGGTGGCGGGAAAGTCCGCCGACTTCATTGCCGTCGAGATGTACGCGCCGCATCTTCAGCCGGTATACAACCTGGTTTCCCACCTCGTGTACGCCATCGGGCGCGGCGATGTCAGTTACGTCTGGGTGGCGGGTCGCCCCCTGATGCGCGCACGCCGCCTGCTGACGGTGGACGAAGACGCGATCCTGGCCACCGCCATGCAATGGCGCACACGCATTCGGGCAGAAGCATGAGCAACGTCGACCGCAGCGAGATCGGCCACTTCGACCGGCTCGCCTCGAGCTGGTGGGATGCCAAGGGCGAGATGGGCCCGCTGCATGCCCTCAACCCGCCCCGCGTGCGCTTCATCGACCAGGCCTGCGGTGGCCTGCAGGGCAAGCGGGCGCTCGATGTCGGCTGCGGTGGCGGCATCCTCACCGAGGCCCTCGCCGCCCGCGGCGCCCAGGCCAGCGGGATCGACCTGGCGCAGGCGGCGCTGGACGTGGCGCGCGATCACGCCGCCAAGTCCGCACTGCAGATCGACTACCGCGCGATTGCCGCCGAAGAGCTGGCGCTCGAATCCCCTGCCAGCTTCGACCTGGTGTGCTGCCTGGAGATGCTGGAGCACGTGCCCGACCCGGCCAGCGTCGTGCGCGCCTGCGCGCAACTCGTAAAGCCGGGTGGCGACGTGGTCTTCTCCACCATCAACCGCAACCCCAAGAGCTTCGCGCTGGCCATCGTCGGCGCCGAATACCTGATGAATCTGATCCCGCGCGGCACGCATGACTACGCCAAGTTCATCCGCCCCTCCGAGCTGACGCAATGGTGTCGCCAGGCCGGGCTCGACGCGGTCTCGCTGCGCGGCCTGCGCTACAACCCGCTGCTCCGGTCGGCCTCGCTGGCGGATGACATCGACGTGAACTACCTGCTGCACTGCCGGCGCGCCGCATGACCGGGGGACGCATCAAGGCAGCGGTCTGGCTGTTCGATCTCGACGGCACCCTGGTCGACACCGCGCCCGACCTCGGCCATGCCGCCAACCAGGTGCGCGCCGAGTGCGGCCTGCCCCCGCTGCCGCTGATCGATTACCGCCCGGCAGCGTCCGGCGGCGCGCGCGGACTGCTCGGCGTGGGCCTGGGCATCACGCCCGAGCATCCCGAGTTCCCGCAGCGCCGGGACAGCTTCCTGGCCCACTACCGCACCGGCATCTCGCGGCATTCGCGGCCCTTCCCCGGCGTGCTGGAACTGCTGCTGGCCCTGGATCTGCAGGGCGCGCGCTGGGGCGTGGTCACCAACAAGCCGGGCTGGCTCACGCAGCCGCTGATGCAGGACCTGGAGCTGGCCCCGCGTGCGGCCTGCATCGTCAGCGGTGACAGCACGCCGCATCCGAAGCCGGCGCCGGACCCGCTGCTGCTGGCCTGCTCCGAGCTGGGCGTCAAGCCGCGCGACTGCGTGTATGTCGGCGACGACTTGCGCGACGTCGAGGCCGCGCGCGCGGCGAAGATGCGCTCGGTCGCGGCCGGCTGGGGCTACGAGGGCAGAACGCCGATCACCGAGTGGAAGGCGGACTTCTTCGCCGCCAACGTGACGGACCTGATCGGCAAGCTGGCCTGAGCGACGCGCCCCCCACCAGGTCCGATCCCCTCGGGCCGCTGGCGCATCGCCATGCCGCGATCGCTCAGAATGACGTCCCCTCGTTTCCTTTCGCCGCCGCCGTGACACCCGAATTCGAATACACCCCCGCCCCGGACCTGCTGCGCGATCGCGTGATCCTGATCACCGGCGCGAGCGGCGGCCTGGGCGGTGCGCTGGCCTGCGCCTGCGCGGCGCTGGGCGCCACCGTGGTCCTGACCGGGCGCAGCGTGCGCAAGCTCGAGGCGGTGTACGACCGCATCGAGGCTGCCGGCGGGCCGCAGCCCGCGATCCTGCCGATGAACCTGATGACGGCGACCTGGGTCGAGTACGAGGCCTTCGCCGGTGCGCTGGACCAGAACTTCGGTCGGCTCGACGGCCTGGTGCACGCCGCCGCGCACTTCAAGGGCTTTTCGACGCTGGAGGACCTGGAGCCGCGCGAATGGCTGGACTCGCTGCAGGTCAATCTCACCGCGCCCTACACGCTGACCCGGCTGTGCCTGCCGCTGCTGCGCAAGTCGGCCGACGCCTCGGTGGTGCAGATCGCCGACGAGGGCGGCCGCCGCGTGCGCGCCTTCCACGGCATCTACGGGATCGCCAAGCGCGGTGCCGAGGCGCTTGGCGCCGCGTTCGCCCTGGAGCTTCGCAACGAGCCCGGCCTGCGCTTCAACAGCTATGACCCGGGACCGATGCGCACCGAGTTCCGCACCCGGGGTTATGCCGGCGAATCCGCCGCCGCCACGCCGCCGCCCGAGACGCGGCTGGCACGGCTGCTGTGGCTGCTGGGGCCGGACAGCCGGGGCGTGAGCGGCCAGGCGTTCTGAACCGCATCCCCGCCCTGCACCGGGCGGGCGATGGCGGGCGTGACGAGCGGAGCAGTCAGGCGCGGCCGCGTGCGTGCGCTTCGCGCCTTGCCCAAGCGGGCCCTGCGCGTCCTAGGACGACTTCGATGGCTTCTTTCGCGGCTTGCGCGGACCCGCATTCGGCCGGAATGTCCGCGCCATCAGCGAGCGCGGCTTGCGCGCCGTCTTCTCCGGCTTGGGCACCTCCATCCCGACCGCTTCCATCAAGGCCTCGAACTCCTCCGGCGTCGCCTCGCGGTAGCCGCCCGCCTTGATGCCGCGGCCGAGCCGGATCGGCCCGTAGGCGATGCGGATCAGGCGGCTCACCTGCAGGTCCACCCCCTCGAACAGGCGCCGCACGATGCGGTTGCGCCCCTCGCGCATGGTGACCTCGTACCAGCGGTTGGCCGCGCCCTCGGCCTCCTCGGCGTCCGGCGGATCGGCCGAGACGATCGACTCGCACTTGGCCACGCCATCCTCCAGCTCGATGCCCTTGAGCAGGCGCCGGCGGATGTCGTCGGTCACCTCGCCGAGCACGCGCACCGCGTAGACCCGCGTGACCTCGAAGCTGGGATGCGTCAGGCGGCGCGCGAGTTCGCCGTCGGTGGTCATCAGCAGCAGACCGGAGGTATTGATGTCGAGCCGGCCCACCGCGATCCAGCGGCCGGTCTCCAGTTCCGGCAGCTTGCGGAACACCGTGCGACGACCTTCCGGGTCGTCGCGCGTCACCAGCTCGCCGGTCTTCTTGCGGAACAGGATCACGCGCGTCGGGCCGGCCTTGCGCGCCAGGGCGACCAGCCGCCCGTCGACGCGCACGTGATCGTGGTAATCGATCTTCTGCCCGGTCTGCGCGGGGCGCCCGTTCACCGTGATGCGCCCTTCGGCGATCCACTCCTCGATCGCACGGCGGCTGGCGATGCCGGCGGTGGCAAGCAGTTTCTGGATTCGTTCGGCCACGTCAGGAGCAGGTCGGATGCGGTTCGGGGGAATTGCGGGGGCGCGCCTGCCCGCGACGCCGATCGATCCCGCTGGATCGGTGGCGACGTCGCGCTCGGGCTTGCCTACAGGATACGCAGGGCGACGCGCGCCCGGGCGCCTCAGTGCACCGTGCGACCGTCCGCCGCGGCGTCGGCTGCCGCAGCGCTGTCACCGTTGCCATCGCCGTTGGCAGCGGCATCGGCATCGGCATCGCCGGATGTCTCGCCCTGCGGCGATGCGACCTCGCCCGCGGCCTGCTCCAGGCGCGCCAGCGCGGCATCGAGCTGGTCCAGGTCCTTGATCTCGGGCAGCGCCGGCAACTCGTCGAGCGAGCGCAGGTTGAAGTCGTCGAGGAACTGGTGCGTGGTGCCGAACAGCGCCGGCCGCCCGGGCACCTCCCTGACACCCAGCTCGCGGATCCAGCCACGTTCGAGCAGGGTGCGCAGGATGCTGGTGGAGACCGCCACGCCGCGCACGTCCTCGATCTCGCCGCGCGTGATCGGCTGCCGGTAGCAGACCAGGGCGAGGGTCTCGAGCAGGGCACGCGAATAGCGCGGCGGCTTTTCCTGCCACAGGCGGCCGACCCACTCGGCGTGCTCGCTCTTGACCTGGATGCGAAAGCCGCTGCCGACCTCCTTGAGTTCCACGGCGCCCTGCCCCACGCGCAGCGCGAGCTGGTCGAGGGCCGCGCGCAGGTCCTTGCGGGTGACACCGAGCTCGCTGCCGAGCAGGCGCCCGAGCTGGTCGAGCGACAGCGGTGCATCCGAGGCCAGCAGCAGGGCTTCGAGGATGTGTTCGAGGCGCTGCAGCGCGGCGGGATCGGTAGCCGCATCCGAGACCGGAAGCTCGGCCTGGGACTCGTCTTGTTCAGGGGGCGTGTCGTTCACGATTCACCTGTGTTCGGGATTTCGATGTCGTCTGCGGCAGCGTCGTCGCCGTCCGTGACCTCGGGATATTGGTGCGGTCGCGCCGCGCCTATGGTCACCTCGGCGAAGGGCCCTTCCTGCACGAGATCGATCATCGACAGCTTCACCATTTCCAGCAGGGCGAGCAGGCAGACCACCACGCCCATGCGGCCTTCGGCGGGATCGCAGAGATCGACGAAGCGGGCAGGTCCGGCGGCGACGCGCTCCAGGATGTGGGTCATGCGCTCGCGCACGCTCAGCGGCTCGCGCGTGACCTGGTGGCGCGTGAACAGCTCGGCGCGCAGCATCACGTCGCGGAAGGCCAGCATCAGCTCGCGCAATCCGGGCTGGGGCAGTGGCGCGTCGCTGGGCACCACTTCCGGCCGCGCGGCCGCCTGGTGCAGTTCGCGACCCATGCGCGGCAGTGCGTCCAGGCTCTCGGCGGCGGACTTGAAGCGCTCGTACTCCTGCAGCCGGCGCACCAGCTCCATGCGCGGATCGGAGACGTCCTCCTCCTCGGCAAGCTGGCGCGGCAGCAGGATGCGCGACTTAATCTCCGCCAGCAGCGCGGCCATCAGCAGGTACTCGGCCGCCAGTTCCAGGCGCAGTTCGTGCATCAGCGCGATGTACTGCATGTACTGCTGCGTGATGCGCAGCACCGGGATGTCCAGGATGTCCAGGTTCTGCCGGCGGATCAGGTACAGCAGCAGGTCGAGCGGGCCCTCGAAGGCATCCAGGAACACCTCGAGCGCATCCGGCGGGATGTACAGGTCCTCCGGCATCGCGGTCATCGGCTGGCCGTTGACCCTGATCTGCCGCTCGCCCTCGCCTGCCGGCGGCGCACCGGCGCTGGTCTCGTCCACGACGTCGGTCTCGCTCACGTCTGCTCCGGTGCAAGGCGCCATTGCCACAGGCGACCGTCCTCGGGGTGGTCGATCTCGCCCTCCAGGGTGAAACCCTGCCTGCGCAGGATGGCGGTCGACGCGTTCTCCTGCGGCAGCGTCTGCGCGGTCACCGTCAGCCCCGGCTGCGCCTGGCGCGCGATTTCCACCAGCTGGCGGGCCATCTCGGTGGCGATGCCACGGCCCTCGAACTCGGGAAAGCTCATGTAGGCGATCTCGACGCTGCCGTTCTCGGGAGGGGCCTTGAAGGCGCAGGCGCCGACGACATCGCCGTCGCGATCGGCGAGATACCCGATCCAGGGCGGCTTGAACCCGGTGGTCTGGTAGAGATTGACGGTGCCTTCGAGGACGTCGCGCGCCGCCGGCGGGATGCTGCCCGGACAGCGCGACGGCGTGCCGTCGGCACCGATCTCGATCAGGCGCAGCTTCACCGCCGCACCCAACCGCGTCCTGCCGGCACGGGAAGCCGCCTCATTCGGGAATGAAACCCAGGACGTCGTGCACGCGCGCCAAGGTGGCATCCGCCTTTGCCGCCGCGCGCTGCGCGCCGTCGCGCAGCACCCGCGCCAGGCCCGCCTCGTCACCGCGCAACTCGTGATAGCGGGCCTGCACCGGCCTCAGGCATTCGACCACGGCCTCCGCCACGGCGGCCTTGAGCTTGCCGTAGCCCTGGCCGTCGTAGGTGGTGGCGATCGCGTCCATCGACTGGCCGGTGGTCGCCGCCAGGATGGATATCAGGTTCGATATTCCCGGCTTTTCCCTGAGGTCGTAGCGCACCTCGTTGCCCAGGTCCGTCACGGCACGCTTGAGCTTGCGCGTGATCACATCCGGCGGGTCGAGCAGGTAGATCGCGTCGGTCTCGGCGTCGCCGGACTTGCTCATCTTCGCGGTGGGTTCCTGCAGGCCCATGATGCGTGCACCGACGGGCGGGATCATCGGCTCGGGCACCACGAAGACCGGCTTCTCCTTGCTGCCGTGGGCATTGTTGAAGCGGATCGCCACGTCGCGGGTCAGTTCCAGGTGCTGCTTCTGGTCGTCGCCGACCGGCACGCCGCTGGCGTCGTACAGCAGGATGTCAGCGGCCATCAGCACCGGATAGTCGAACAGGCCGACATTGATGTTGTCGCCGCCGCTCGAGCTGCCCAGCCTCGCGCTCTTGTCCTTGAACTGCGTCATGCGCGACAGTTCGCCCATCTGCGTGTAGCAGTTGAGCACCCAGGCCAGGCGCGCATGCGCGGCCACGTGGCTCTGCACGAACAGCACGTTCTTCGAAGGGTCCAGGCCGCAGGCCAGGTACAGGGAGATGAACTCGTGGCAGCGTTCACGCAGCGCCCGTGGATCCTGGCGCACGGTGATCGCGTGCAGGTCCACCAGCATGTAGTAGCAGTCATGGGTGGCCGACAGCGGCACCCAGTTCTTGATGGCGCCCAGGTAATTGCCCAGCGTGAGACGGCCGGAGGGCTGGATGCCGGAAAGGACGATGGGTCGGTTGCGAGGAGCGGCGGTGGTCATGCGGTCAGGACGGGTTCACATTGATCCCGATGGAGCTGTAGATCAGCCCCTGGACGATCGAAAAGGGCAAGGCGAGCATCTGCCCGAGGATGCCGGTGACGAGCAGGCCCACCAGGATCACCATGCCCCAGGGCTCCAGTCGCGACAGCGGGATGGCGAGCGAGGGCGGCAGCAGGCCGACGGCGATGCGACCACCGTCGAGCGGCGGCAGCGGGATGAGGTTGAGCACCATCAGGATCACGTTGATGCCGACGCCGGCGACGCACATGTCGCGCAGCAGCGTCCAGCCGCCCGTCGGTGCCCCCATCGTGAGATAGACCCACAGGATCCCGACCCAGCCGAAGGCCATCGCCAGGTTGGAAGCCGGTCCGGCGCCAGCGACGATCGCCATGTCGCGCAGTGGCGAGCGCAGCCGGCGGAAATCCACCGGCACCGGCTTGGCCCAGCCGAACAGGAAGGGGCTCTTGAACAGCAGCAGCATCGCCGGCACCAGCACGGTGCCGATGAGGTCGATGTGGCGGATCGGGTTGAGGGTCAGCCGGCCGGCCCGCTCGGCGGTGTCGTCACCCAGGCGGCGCGCCACGTAGCCGTGCGAAGCCTCGTGCACGGTGATGGCAAGCAGGACGGGAACGGCCCAGATCGCGATCTGCTGGGCAAGGAGCTGGAAGTCTGGCATCCCGCATTATCGCGCATCGACTCGGCGCCGTACTCCAGGCGTTGGCCCGTTGCGGGCTTTCTCAGGGCGCCTGCTTCCAGGAATTGCCCGCGTCCTTGCGACGGTCCAGACCCGCGCGCCGGTCCGCCTTCTCCTCGAAGCGGATATCGCCGCGCCGGTCGTGCCCGTCACGACGATGCGTGCTGCGCCGATCGAGCACCCGCATCCACTGGCACTTGCAGGAGGACGGGCGATCGCAGGCCTCCAGCGGCAGCGGCGGCGACTCCTCGTCCGGGTACCACGCCGATTCGATGCGCCGCGCGGCCTCGCAGCATTCCTCGCAGGTCTTGATCATGCGCCCAGGGCGGCGCGTCGGCGTGATCTGCGCAATCGTCGCGGGTCGCAGCGGCCCGCTCCTGTCCGGCGCGGCTGCCTGGACCTTGCCGCCCCGCCGCAGGTACCAGACCGCACAGCCCAGCACCGCGATCACCACCAAGAAGATCAGCACGCCCATGGGTTCCTTGCCCCTCCCGACGCTGGGTTGTCCGAGGACGCGCCTCGCGACCTTTGGTATTGGACGGATCGTCGCATAGTACGCGCGGCTTGCGGCCCCCCGATACCGCGATTGCCGTCGTATGGCCTGACGGCTCCAGGCCGACCTCAATCGCTCCAGGCGCCCTTGCCGCGGCGCACCACCAGGGGCGCCTCCCCGCTCAGATCGATCACGGTGGTCGGCTCGGTACCGCAGTGGCCGCCGTCGATCACCACGTCGACCGCTGCATCCAGCGCCTCGCGCCAGTCGCCCGGCGCCGCCACCGGCTCGCTTTCGCCCGGCAGGATCAGCGTTCCGCTGATCAGCGGCTCACCCAGTGTTTCGAGCAGCGCCTGGGCGACCACGTGGTCGGGCACGCGGATGCCGATGGTCTTGCGCTTTTCGTGCGCGACCCGCTTGGGCAGTTCCTTGGTCGCGTTCAGGATGAAGGTGTACGGCCCCGGCGTGTGCTGGCGCAGCAGGCGGAACTGCCAGTTGTCGACGCGCGCGTAGGTGGCGATCTCGGACAGGTCGCGACAGACCAGCGTGAACTGGTGGTGGCGATCGAACTGGCGGATGCGGCGCAGCCGCTCGGTGGCGTCCTTGTCCTCGAGCTGACAGCCCAGCGCGTAGCAGGAATCGGTCGGATACGCGATCACCGCACCCTGACGCAGGCGCACCGCCACCTGGGCGAGCGTGCGCTTGTGCGGGTTCACGGGGTGGATCTCGAACCAGTCGGCCACGATCGGATGCTCCATCTGCGAGGTGCGGACCCGCGCGAAACGGCGGGGGCATCGGGCCTCCTATAATGCCCCCAATGAAATCCCTCATCGACATGCTGCCCGCGCTGCTGTTCCTCGCGGCGCTCTTTCTCGGCGACATCTACATCGCCACCGGTGTGCTCATGGCCGCGCTGATCGCGCTCGCCGGCTGGTACTGGTGGCGCGACGGCAAGCCCCACAAGCTGCACAGCTTCAGCGCGGTGGTGGTGCTGGTGCTCGGCGGCGCCACGCTGCTCATCCAGGATTCCAGTTTCGTCAAGTACAAGACCACTGTGGTCAACGGCATCATCGCCCTGATCTTCCTCGGCTCCCATCTGATCGGCGACAAGGTGCTGCTGCAGCGCATCCCGCAGCAGACGCTGGCGATGCCTGACGCGGTCTGGCGCCGGGTGAACTTCGCCTGGGCCTGCTTCTTCGGTGGCGTTGCGCTGCTCAACCTCTACGTCATGCAGCACTTCGACGATCGCGTCTGGGGCCTGTTCAAGACCGTCGGCGTCACCGCGATGATGTTCGTGTTCATGCTCGCCCACCTGCCCTTCCTGTCGCGCTACCTGCCGCACGACGAGGCCCCGACCAAGTCCGGCTGAGCGACCGGCCGCCGTACCCGACAGCTCGACGAATCCGCCTCCGGCATTCGTCGCCCTTCATCCTGCCGGCGCTTCGAACCAGGCACCGGCGCGCACTGGAAACTGAAAATCATGCTCTACGTCATCTTCGGTCTCGATGCCCCCGATTCCGCCCCCAAGCGTGCTGCCCATCGCGCAGCGCACCTGGAGCGCGTCAAGGCACTGCATGATCAGGGCCGCATTGCGATGGTCGGTCCGCTGCCCCGCCTGGATGCGCCCTCGCTCGAGGGCGGCTCGGTAGGCAGCCTGATCGTGGCGGAGTTCGAGAGCCTGGAAGCCGCGCGCGCCTGGATCGAGGCCGATCCCTTCTCCAAGGCGGGCGTCTACGCCTCGGTCGAAGTGCATCCCTTCCTGAAACTGTCGCTGTAATGACCCGCGTCGAGCGCATCCTCGAGGTGCTGCGGCAGGCCTTTCCCGGTGCCCGCCTGCAGCTCGACGATGAATCGCACCTGCACGCCGGCCACGCCGGCGCGGCCACCGGCCGCAGCCATTACCGCCTGCTGATCGTGTCGCCGGTCTTCGCCGGCCTGAATCCCGTTGCGCGGCATCGCGCGATCTACGCTGCGCTGGGCGATCTGATGCAGACCGACATCCATGCCCTGTCGATCGATGCGCGTGACGCCTGAGCCCTGCGCCGGCGCGAGGCGGCGCACGGTATCCCGCGCCATGCCGATCCGATAGCATCGCGCGCTCGAAAACCGGGAGACCGCATGCGCCGCGTCGTGTTCAACCAGAAGGGCGGTGTGGGCAAGACCACCATCGTCGCGAACCTCGCCGCGATCGCCGCCAGCCGCGGCCTGCGCACCCTGGTGATCGACCTCGATACGCAGGCCAATGCCTCGCAGTACCTGCTCGGGCCTGCCGTGCGCTCGGCCGATCGCAGCATCGCCGACTTCTTCGAATCCACCCTGGCGTTCAGCCTGCAGCAGCCCGCGTTCGCCTCCTATGCGACGCGCACGCCCTTCGAGAACCTGGACGTGGTGGTGTCCAGCCCCAGGCTCGAGGAGCTGATCGTCAAGCT
>CAMLNE010000033.1 GCA_946481265.1 uncultured Panacagrimonas sp.
GGTCGCGGTGATCTCGCTCAACGGCATCGTCTACGCCGAGAGCGTGCGCGTCGGCGGCGACAAGTTCGACGAGGCGATCGTTTCCTACGTGCGTCGCCAGTACAACATGCTCATCGGCGAGGCCACCGCCGAGCGCATCAAGCAGGAGATCGGCACGGCCTTCCCGGGCCACGAGGTGCAGGAGATCGACGTCGTCGGTCGCCACCTGGCCGCCGGCGTGCCGCGCAATTTCACGATGAACTCCAACGAGATCCTGGACGCGCTGCAGGAGCCCCTGGCCGGCATCGTCAAGGCGGTCAAGCAGGCGCTCGAGCGCACCCCGCCGGAACTCGGCTCGGACGTCGCCGAGCGCGGCATCGTGCTCACCGGCGGTGGCGCCCTGCTGCGCGACCTCGACAAGCTGATTTCCGAGGAAACCGGCCTGCCGGTGATCATCGCGGACGACCCGCTCACCTGCGTGGCGCGTGGCGGCGGCATGGTGCTCGACATGCTCGACCGCCAGGGCGATTTCTACTCGATGGAGTGAGGCGCGGATGCTCGCGGACGGGCCGGTTTTTCGCGATCCTCGTCCGGATCTGCGGTGGACGCCGTGTTCCTCCTGCAGGCACCTGAGCCGTCTTTGGAACCCCTGCACCCCGCCATTGCAGTGAGGCAGGTCCGGGTCTAACCTGCCGCCGATCTGCGGTCACCCGTCACGTCAAGAAGGCGCGAGCTTGAATTCCTTCAGCGCGAGCTCCCACAAACCCCTGTTTCCACGCGGACCGGGACTGGGGCTCAAGACGCTCGCGCTGCTGCTGGCCTGCGGCGGGCTGATGGCGGCGGAACTGGACGGCGAACGCATCGCCGCGCCGCGTGAATGGCTTTCGGTGGCCCTCAGCCCGGTGGTATGGGTGGCCGAAGTACCGAACCGCATCGGCGTCGCCTTCGAGTACCTCGATTCGCGCAAGCGCCTGCTGCTGGAGAACGCCGCGCTCAAGCATCGCCAGCTCGCGCTCGAGGCGCAGCTGCAGCGCTACGCCGCGCTCGACGCCGAGAACCGCCGCATGCGCGAACTGATCGATGCCTCGGCCCGGCTCACCGACCAGGTCGCGGTGGCCGACATCATCGCCGCCAACCAGGATCCCTACCGGCAGCAGATCACGCTCAACAAGGGCGCGCGTGACGGCGTGTATCGCGGCCAGGCGATCGTCGACGCCCGGGGCGTGCTCGGGCAGATCGTGCAGGTGCTGCCCGGCACCTCGGTCGGCCTGCTGCTGACCGACCCCGACCACGGCATCCCGGTGGAGGTCAACCGCAACGGCCTGCAGGCGATCGCCCTGGGCCAGGGCAATGGCCAGCGTCTGCGCCTGTCCTTCCTGCCGGCCAACGCCGAGGTCATCAAGGGCGACCTGATCGTGTCGTCATCACTCGGCGGCCGCTTCCCGGCCGGCTTTCCGGTGGGTCGCGTGGAGTCGGTGCGGCACACGCCCGGCGGCCATTTCAAGGAGGCCCTGGTGACACCGGCGGCCCGCGTGGGCCAGGGCCGGCAGGCGCTGCTGGTGTGGAGCGAGCGCCCGGCGATCGACCCGGTGCAGGCCAGTGAAGCCGCCGCTGCCGAAGCCCAGCAGGCGCCGCAGGCTGCACCGGCCGCGCCCCCCCCTCCCGCCGCCGCCCGGCCGGCGGCGCCCGCGCGCCCGGCGCCGACCGCGCCGGGGACATGAGTCGCGTTCCCCATCGCCGGTTCTGGCTGAGTTTGCTGGTTGCGCTGTTCCTGCAACTGGTGGCGCTGCCCGACGTGGTGGCCGCGGCGCGGCCCCTGTGGGTTCCACTGCTGCTGGTCTACTGGGCGCTGGTCGAACCCCGGGTCCCGTCCCTGGTCGCCGCCTTCCTGTTCGGCACCATCCTGGACGTGCTCTACAACACCATCCTCGGCCAGCATGCGGCGGGTTTCGTGCTGCTGGTGTATTTCGTGGCGCGACTGCGCGGCGTGTTCGTGCTCTTTCCGCTGTGGCAGTCGACCGTCGCACTGGCGCCCGCGTGGGCGGCGTACTGCCTGCTGATGAGCCTGATCGACGACCTTGCCCGCCACCGCGCCGATGTCTGGCTGCGCTGGCTGCCGGCGCTTTCGACGACCCTGTTCTGGCCCTTGGTGTACACCGTCCTGGACGGCGCCTCGCGTCGGAATGAACCGGAATGACGTCCTGCCGCCACCGACCGACCCGCCCTGGGGTGCTCGCGCAGGCACCGGACCCCGGCCGCCCGGACCGCGTTGAAATGGCGCCCCATCCGCATGGATAGCCTCAAGAACCTCGTCCGCGAGAAGCACATGTACATGGCCCGCATCGGCGTGGCCGTGCTGGTGTGCCTGGCGATGACGTCGATCCTGGTGTTCCGCATGGTCGAGCTGCAGATCGTCCAGCGCGACTACTACGCCACGCGCGCCGAGGAGAACCGCATGCGGCTGTCGGCCGTGCCGCCGGTGCGCGGCCTGGTGACCGACCGCAACGGCGTGCTGCTGGCGCAGAACACGCCGGCTTTCGTACTCGAGGTGGTTCCCGAGCAGGTCGGGAAGATGGACGCGCTGCTGGCCCGGCTGCGCCCGCTGCTGGATCTCGATGACGGCGAGATCGCACGCTTCAAGGACCGCGTCTCGAAGATGCCGCGCTACCGGGCGGTCCCGCTGCGCAGCAACCTGACGATGGAGCAGGTCGCGCGCTTCCAGCTCAACCGCTTCGACTTCGAGGGCGCGGACGTCACCGCCACCCTCACGCGCAGCTACCCGCTGGGATTGGCCGCCGCACACGTGGTGGGCTATGTCGGCGGCATCACGGAGGACGAGTTCAAGCAGATCGTCGCGGCCGACTACCAGGGGCTGACGCAGATCGGCAAGGTGGGCGTGGAAAAGTCCTACGAGAACGACCTGCGCGGAACGCCGGGCGCGAAGATCGTCGAGGCCAATGCCTATGGCCGGCCGCTGCGCGAGCTCGAATACCGCCAGGGCGCACCGGGCAAGAACCTGGTGCTGACCCTCGACGCCAAGGTTCAGCTCGCCGCCGAGGCGGCGCTCGGCGACCTCGACGGCGCGGTGGTGGCCATCGATCCCCGCAACGGAGAGGTGATCGCGCTGGTCTCCAAGCCCGGCTTCGATCCGCAGCCCTTCGTCGCCGGCATCGACCACGCGGCCTACAAGACACTGATCGAGGATCGCAAGCGACCGCTGTACAACCGTGCGCTGCAGGGCTCCTACCCGCCCGGCTCGACCCTGAAGCCCTTCATGGCGCTGGCCGGCCTGGAGTACGAGACCCTGCAGGGCAACCACAGCGAGTACTGCAGCGGCTCGATGAGCCTGCCGCACTCCACACGCAAGTACCGCTGCTGGAAACGCAGCGGGCACGGCTGGCTCGACATGGCGGGCAGCGTGATCATGTCCTGCGACATCTACTTCTATCAGGTGGCGCAGGCGCTCGGCATCGACCGCATCCACAGCTTCCTGTCGCTGTTCGGCCTGGGGCATCCCACCGAGATCGACCTGCCGCGGGAAAAGAGCGGCCTGCTGCCCTCGCGCGAATGGAAGATGCGCACGCGCAAGGAGGTCTGGTTTCCGGGCGAGACGCTGAACGTCGGCATCGGCCAGGGCTACATGACCACCACGCCGATGCAGCTGGCCCAGATCACCGCGCGCATGGCGATGCGCGGCAAGGGCTTCAAGCCGCATATCGTGCACGCACTGCAGGACACGCTGAGTGGCGTCACCACCCCGGTGGTTCCCGAGGCACTCACGCCGATCCCGCACCGCCATGCCCAGGACTGGGAGACCGTGATCAATGCCATGGTCGAGGTCACCGCCTCGCAGCGCGGGACCGCGCACCGCGCGTTCAAGGACGCGCCCTACCGCGTTGCCGCCAAGACCGGTACCGCGCAGGTGGCCGGCATGTCGCAGGAGGAGCTGAAGGCCAGGAAACTGGAGGACACGCCCTTCCACCTGCGTGACCACGCGCTGTTCATCGCCTTTGCGCCGGCCGAGGCGCCGCAGATCGCCGTCGCCGTCATCGCCGAGCATGCCGGCCACGGCGGATCGGCGGCCGGACCGGTCGCGCGCCAGGTGATGGACCAGTACCTGCTCGGACAGATCCTGTACAAGGCGCCGCCGGCCCCGGGTGCACCGCCGGCGCCGCGGATGCAGCAGGGCGCGGCGACGGGAGCGGCAGCAAATGCGCCGGCGCCTGCGCCGACGCGGGTTGCGCCGTCCATCCAGGAAGAGGAATAGAGCAGCGCATGAGCCCCTTTCACCATGGCCGCGACCACGGACCCGGCACGCGCCGGCTGTTCGACCTGCTGCACATCGACCCGATCCTGCTGGGGCTGCTGCTCTGCGTGTGTGCGCTGGGCCTGACGGTGCTGTATTCGGCTTCAGGCCACTCGATGCCGATGGTGGTGAACCAGGGCGAGCGTTTGCTGATCGGCCTGGCGGTGATGTTCGCGGCCGCGCAGGCGCCGCCCGAGATCTATCGCAGTGCCGCGCCCTGGTTCTACGGTTTCGCCCTGCTGTTGTGCGGGCTCACCCTGATCCTGGGCGACCATGCCAAGGGCGCGCAGCGCTGGCTGGACCTGGGCGTGCTCCGCTTCCAGCCGTCCGAGCTGATGAAACTCGCGATGCCGATCATGGTGGCGGCCTTCCTGCACCTGGTCACCCTGCCGCCGCGCTGGCACGCGGTGGGCCTGACATTGCTGATCATCGGCATCCCGACCGTGGTGGTGATGGTCCAGCCGGATCTGGGCACCTCGTTGCTGATCATTGCCTCGGGCGGCTTCGCGCTGTACCTGGGCGGCCTGCGCTGGCAGTACATCTTTGGCGCGCTGGCACTGGTCGGCGCCACCGCGCCGGTGCTGTGGTCGCGACTGCACGACTATCAGCGCCAGCGCATCCTGACCCTGCTGGATCCGGAGTCCGACCCGCTCGGCGCCGGCTACCACATCGCGCAGTCGAAGATCGCCATCGGCTCCGGCGGCGTGTCCGGCAAGGGCTGGCTCGAGGGCACGCAGGCCAAGCTCGACTTCCTTCCCGAGTCGCACACCGACTTCATCTTCGCGGTGTTTGCCGAGGAGCTGGGCCTGATTGGCGTGTGCGTGCTGCTGCTGCTGTACCTGAGCATCGTCGGCCGCGGCCTGTATATCGCGGCACGCGCGCAGGACAGCTTCCAGCGGCTGCTCGCCGGGAGCCTGTCGATGACGTTCTTCGTCTACGTCTTCATCAACATGGGCATGGTCATCGGCCTGCTGCCGGTGGTCGGCGTGCCGCTGCCGCTGGTGAGCTACGGCGGCACCTCGATGGTCAGCCTGCTCGCCGGCTTCGGCCTGCTGATGTCCATCCATACGCACCGCAAGCTGCTCGCGTCCTGAGTCGCATGGGTCATCACCGGGCCCGACGCAGCGGGGAATCCGGTCCCGAGCGGCGGTCCGGGATCCGCGAGTCGGGAACGGCAGACGCACGCAGATGCAGGCTGAGCGCCGCATGAACCGGGTCGCGCGGCGCGCTGCCGTATGTACGGCGATTTGGCGCGAGCGGGGTCAGCCGTTATGGTTCCGCCCAATTTCCCGCGCCCCCTTGCCGATGCTGGCCCTTCGACGCCTGCTGCCTTTCCTGTTGCTGTTGATCGCTGTGCCGGCCGCAGCCGACTACAGCACCCACCCGCGGGCGCAGGAACTGCTCGTGCAGCTCGCCCAGGAAGATCGCTTCAGCCAGGCGGAACTGGAGGCGGTGCGCGTGGCGCTGGCACAGGCCGAGCGCCTTCCCAAGCTGGTCGAGGCCGAGCAGAAGGCGGCCGAGCGCACCGAGACCTGGACCACCTACGCGGCCAAGCGTGTCGATGCGCCGCGCATCGAAAGGGGCGCCGATTTTCTCGACGAGAACCGTGTCTGGCTGCAGCGCGCGGAGACGGAGTTCGGCGTGCCGCCGGCCGTCATCGCCGGGGTGCTCGGCCTGGAGACGAACTTCGGCCGCTTCACCGGCTCGACCCGCGTGCTCGACGCGCTGGCCACGCAGGGCTTCGATCATCCGACCCGTTCGGCGTTCTTCTTCTCCGAGCTGCGCGCGTTCTTCGTGCTCTGCCGCGACCTGCAGCGCGATCCGACCGAGGCGACGGGCTCCTACGCCGGCGCGATGGGATGGGCGCAGTTCATGCCGAGCAACTACCGGCGCCTGGCGGTGGACTTCGACGGCGATGGCAAGCGTGACCTGTGGAGCGCGGCCGACGCCATCGGCAGCATCGCGCGCTACCTGGTGGACTACGACCGCAAGCGGAGCTGGCACCGTGGCGAACCCCTGCTCGTCCCCGCGGTGCTCGAAAGGCCGCTGCCGGCCGACCTGACGGTCAACTCGGCCCGCACCACCCACACGGCGGGCGAGCTGGCCGCGCTGGGCCTGCGCTCGACGGTCGAACTTCCGCCCGACACGCGGGTCGGTGTGGTCGAACTCCAACTCGATGAAGGCCGCGAATACTGGCTCGGCCTGAACAACTTCTATTCGGTGATGAGCTACAACCCGCGCGTCTACTACGCCATGACGGTGAGCCTGCTCGCGCGGGAGATGGCGCGGACCGACGCCCAGCGCAGTTCCGCGGAGCGATGAGCCTGCGCGTCGTCGCCGGACCGGTCGTACTGGTGGTCGTGTCGCTGCTCGCAGCCTGCGCCACCCCGCGGCCCACCCCGACGCAGCCGCGTCAGGTGCGCATTCCGCCGCCGCGGGTCAGCATCATTCCTCCCGCGCAGACGCCAGCGGCGCCGCAGGCGGAGCGCGGTCCGGCGCCACGCTGGGAGAAGGATGGCCCGCCGGATCCGAACGACATCCCGCCGGATCTGGCCAGCCTCGCGGAGCCCGTGCCCCAGTACGAACCCTATAGCGCGGGCGGCAATTCGAAGTCCTACGAGGTGTTCGGCAAGCGCTACCACGTGCTGAACTCGGCCGAGGGGTTCCGCGAAACCGGCCTGGCCTCCTGGTACGGGAAGAAGTTTCACGGACGCAAGACGTCCAACGGCGAGCGCTACGACATGTTCGCGCTCACCGCCGCACACAAGAACCTGCCGCTGCCGACCTATGCCCGCGTCACCAACCTGGGCAACGGCAAGAGCGTGATCGTGCGCATCAACGACCGCGGACCGTTCCACGCCGGGCGCATCATCGATCTGTCCTACGCCGCGGCGGTCAAGCTGGATACCGTGGGCAAGATCGCGACGGTGGAGGTCGAGGCCATCACTCCCGGTCGGGACCTGCCGCCACCGCCCGCGCTCAAGGTCGACATCGAGGTCGCCGGCAAGAGCCGGCCCACGGCGCGCCTGCTGCAGGTGGCCGCCTACTCCGATCCGATCAACGCCGTCGCCATGCGCGAGGAGCTCGTCGAGCTTGGCATCGACTCGGTACAGGTACGGGTCGGCATGCTCGACAACGGTGACACCGTGCATCGCGTGATGGTTGGCCCCTTCGAGCAGCGCAAACACATGGACGAGACCCGCATCCGCATTCGCGGCGCTGGTTTCGAAGCCATTCCGATCACCGAATAGACGAACGGATGGCGCCGGTGCTCGCGGTGGTGGGCATGCGTTGCGATAATCCTTTCGGCCCTTGTCGTCGACTTCCCCCTACGTACCGCTGATGAAATTCCTCATTCCCGTCCTGTTCGCGCTCACCCTCTCCGGCCCGGCCCTTGCGGCCAAGATCCCGGATCCGCCGGCCATCGATGCGCGATCCTGGGTGCTGATGGACTACGCCTCGGGCGAGGTGCTGGCCGAACACAACGGCGATGCCCGCGCCGAACCGGCGAGCATCACCAAGGTGCTGCTGACCTATGTCGTCTACGACGAGGTCAAGAAGGGCCGTCTCAAGTGGGATGACGAAGTCCTGATCAGCGAGAAGGCGTGGCGCCAGGGCAAGGATTCCAGCGAATCCCGCATGTTCCTCAACATCGGCTCGAAGGTCCGCCTGGAGGACCTGGTGCACGGCATCGTCATCCAGTCCGGCAACGACGCCAGCGTGGCGGTGGCCGAGCACCTGGCCGGCAGCGAGGACGCCTTCGCGGAGCTGATGAACCAGTACGCGCAGCGCCTGGGCATGAAGAATTCACACTTCACCAACGCGCCGGGAATGCCCGATCCGGAGCATTACTCCACGGCGCACGATCTCGCGCTGCTCGGGCGCGCGCTGATCCGTGACTTCCCCGAGGAATACAAGGTCTACGCTCAGCGCGAGTTCGTCTACAACGGCATCAAGCAGGGCAACCGCAACATCCTGCTCGACATGGACCGCGGCGCCGACGGCATCAAGACCGGCCACACCAGCAGCGCCGGGTTCTGCCTGCTGTCCTCGATCAAGCGCGACGACCGTCGTCTGATCGCCGCGGTGATGGGCACTTCCGGTACCCGCTACCGCGCGCAGGCCAGCCTGGAACTGATGAACTGGGGCTTTCGCTTCTTCGAGACCGCGCACCTGTTCGGCCCGGACAACCCGCTGGCGACCGTGCGCGTCTGGAAGGGCGCCGAATCGCAGATCACGGTGGGTGCGCAACCCGCCAGCCTGCTGCTCCCGCGCGGCGGCAAGGACAAGCTCAAGTTCACGACGCACGTGAACGAGCCGGTGCTGGCGCCGGTGGCGCTCAACCAGCCGCTCGGCACCATCGAGATCTCCTCGGATGGCGAGACGGTGCGCAAGGTGCCGCTGGTGGCGCTCAAGGCGGTTCCGGCCGGCAGCCTGTTCCAGCGCCTGTCCGACCAGGTGAGGATGTGGATCGCGAACTGATCGCGCGCCACCTCGGGCGCGTCGAGTACGCGCCCACCTGCGCGCAGATGCGCGACTTCACGCAGGGCCGCACGTCGGACTCGGCGGACGAGCTCTGGTTTCTCGAACATCCGCCGGTCTTCACCCAGGGCCAGGCCGGCCGGGCCGAGCACCTGCTCGCGCCCGGCGACATTCCCGTCGTCGCGAGCAATCGCGGTGGACAGGTGACGTATCACGGTCCGGGACAGCTGGTGATGTATCCGCTGCTCGACCTGCAACGACGCGGCATCGGCATCCGCGCCCTGGTCACCCTGCTTGAGACCGCGATGATCTCCACCGCCGCGCGCCATCGCATCACGGCCTTTGCGCGCGCCGACGCGCCGGGCATCTATGTCGAGGCGGACTTCGACGGCCGTCGCGAGGTGCGCAAGCTCGGCTCCATCGGACTGCGCGTGAGCCGCGGCTGCAGCTACCACGGCCTGGCGCTGAACGTGGCGATGGATCTCGAGCCGTTCTCGCGCATCAATCCCTGCGGCTATCCGGGACTGCGCATGACCCAGCTCAGCGCACTGGGTGGCCCCGACCGTGTCGATACCGTCGCGCACGAACTCGAGGGCGTCCTGCGCGAACTGCTCGCCGGAACCTGAGCGGCGCGCGGTCCGGAAGCTGCTTCGGGGGCGATCGAAGCCACGCCGACAGGCCTTATCGCATCACGCCGATACCGGAAGGCACCGGAACCGGGGTTGGCGGCAGGTTGATCGAGCCCGGCTCCATCACCGGCCCCGACCGCGCCGCGCCACTACCGGCGCGATGTTGCTGCAGCACGCTGGAGCCTGGCAGGCAGGCCGGATCCACGGAGCGATCCAAATCGGCAGGGTCCGCACGCAAGGGACGTCCGGCCGCGTCGTAGCATCCGGGCGGATACACGAACACATCGTCCTGCGCGATGCCCGGGCCAACGGCCACCAGGCCGGCGCACAGGATCGCCGTACCCGCCGCGGCACTCCGCATCCTCGTTCCGATCCCCCCGACACGATCCCGCATGCACCTGCCTCCCGATATCGACGACAAGGATCCGCATGCGGACCGTAAGCAGGGCGTCAGTTTTTCGCATCGCCTGCGAATGCGAACGCGGACACCATAAGATAGGCTCCCATGTCCATGTCCGACTCCTTGTCCTCGATGCTGCGAGCCATGAACCGCGAATGAACGTCCAGGATCCCGTTCTCATCCGTGGGCGAGGCGTGCACTTCGGTCACGGCAGCCGCGTGATCTACGACGGCATCGACGTGGAGATTCCACGCGGCAAGGTCGTGGCCATCATGGGGCCGTCGGGCAGCGGCAAGACCACGCTGCTGCGCCTGATCGGTGGGCAGTGGCGACCCAAGGCCGGCACGGTGAAATTCGATGGCATCGATGTGCACGCGCTCGGCCGCGCGCCGCTCTACGAGCTGCGCAAGCGCATGGGCATGCTGTTCCAGAACGGCGCGCTGCTGACCGATCTGAGCGTGTTCGAGAACGTGGCGTTCCCGATGCGCGAACAGACCCGGCTGCCGGAGCGGATGATCCGCGACCTGGTGCTGTTGAAGCTGCAGGCGGTCGGACTACGCGGCGCCCGCGACCTCTACCCCCAGCAGCTGTCCGGCGGCATGGCGCGCCGGGTCGCGCTGGCGCGCGCGATCGCGCTGGATCCGGACCTGGTCATGTACGACGAGCCCTTCGCCGGCCAGGACCCGATCTCCATGGGCGTGCTGATGCGCCTGATCCGCACGCTCAACGACGCGCTGGGACTGACCTCGATCGTGGTCTCCCACGACCTGCAGGAAGTGCTGTCGATCGCCGATTACGGCTACCTGGTCGCCGACGGCAAGGTGCAGGCCCAGGGCACGCCCGACCAGATCCGCGGATCCGAACATCCCTGGGTACGGCAGTTCCTGGGCGGCCACCCCGACGGCCCGGTCGCGTTCCACTACAAGGCGTCGGACTTGGCAGGCGACCTGCTCGGGGAGGCGGTGCGCTGATGGGCGTCATAGGCATCGTGAGCAACTTCCTGTCGGGCCTGGGTCGCGCCCAGTTCTTCCTGCTGCAGGTGCTGGCCGCCGTGCCGTCCCTGCTGCTGCGGCCGCGGCTGATCGTCCAGCAGCTCTACTACGTCGGCCAGCTGTCGATGGTGATCATCGTGCTCGCCGGCTCCTTCGTCGGCATGGTGCTGGCGCTGCAGGGCTATCGCACGCTGATCCGCTTCGGCGCCGAGGAGTCGCTGGGTGTTTTCGTCGCCCTGGTGATCGTGCGCGAACTCGGCCCGGTGGTGACGGCCCTGCTCTTTGCGGGCCGGGCGGGTTCGGCCCTGGCGGCGGAACTGGGCCTGATGCGGGCAACCGACCAGCTTTCGGCCATGGAGATGATGGCGGTCGACCCGATGCGCCGCGTGGTGGCGCCGCGCTTCGTCGCGGGCCTGATCGCGATGCCGCTGCTGGCCTCGATCTTCGCGGTGATGTCCATCGGCATCGCTGGCGGACACGCCATCGGCGTGGAGCTGCTCGGCGTGGACGCCGGCAGCTACTGGTCCCAGATCCGCAGCAGCGTCGGCATGGACGACATCACCGATGGCCTGGTCAAGGCGGCGGTGTTCGGCTTCACCGTGACCTGGATCGCCGTCTACCAGGGTTTCACCGCCGAGCCGACCTCGGAAGGCGTCGCCCGCGCCACCACCTCGACCGTCGTGATTTCCTCGCTGTCCATCCTGGCGTTGGACTTCGTCCTGACGGCCTTCATGTTCAAATGAAGTTAAGCAATCTGCCCTAGGTTCACATCATGCAATCACGCGCTCTGGAGATGTTGGTCGGCCTGTTCGTCTGCCTGGGCGTGGCCGCGGTATTCGTGCTCACGTTCCGGGTCGCAAGCCTGGATACGGTGGGCGGCAAGGGCAGCACCTACCGGGTGACGGCCTCGTTCGCCAACATCGGCGGCCTCAAGCAGGGCTCGGCGGTGACCATGGCGGGTGTGAAGATCGGCCGCGTGCGGGACATCGCCATCGACCCCGACACCTTCGAGGCCAACGTCATGCTCGAACTGTCCAACAGCTACAACACGATCCCCGCGGATTCCAACGCGAAGATCCTCACCGCCGGACTGCTCGGCGAGCAGTACGTCGGCATCGAGGCCGGCGGCGCGGACGAGTCGCTGCAGGAAGGCAGCAGGCTCAAGCTCACGCAGAGCGCGCTGGTGCTGGAGAACCTAATCGGCCAGTTCCTGTCTTCCCAGGGCAAGGATGACGGCAACCAACAGCTCGCCGCGGCCATCACCAAGCTGGCTGACTCGATCGGGCCCAAGGCGGGCCCGGCGGCCCCGTCCGCAGCCCCGAATTCCGGCAATGGAGCCACTCCGTGAACATGCTCAAGATGAACCCGCTCTCGCGCTTCTTCATCGTCCTGCTGGCTGCCGCCGGCCTTGCTGGCGCGGCACAGGCCACGCCCGCCAAGCCGGCGGATGAGGTCATCCGCAATGCGACCACCGAATTCCAGGACCTGATCCGCCAGAACCACGAGAAGTACCGCAGCGATCTGCCGGCCTTCTACGCGGTGGTGGATGAGAAGGTGGTGCCGCACTTCGACACCAAGGGCATCGCCCAGCTCGTGCTCGGCCGCAACTGGAAGGCCGCGACCGCCGAGCAGCGCAAGCGCTTCGAGGCCGCGTTCAAGGACTCGCTGATCCGCACCTATGCGCGCGCCATGCTCGACTACCACGACAGCGTTGAGGCCGAATGGCTGCCGCTGCGCGCCGAGGCGGGCGCCACCGACGTCACGGTCAACGCGAAGATCCTGCGCAAGGATGCCCCGCCGATCCCGCTGGCGTTCTCGGTCCACGCGGTGGGCGATGCCTGGAAGATCTATGACATCGCCGTCGAGAACATCTCGCTGATCACCAACTTCCGCAGCCAGCTCAACACCGAGATCAAGGCGAATGGACTGGATGCGGTGATCCAGAAGTTCGAGGACAACAGCTTCCTCAAACAGCACCCGCCGGGCACTGGCTCGTGATCGAAGGCGACCTCTGCTTCGCCAATGTCCGCGACTGGCTGACGCGCGCAGACGAGCTGTCCACGGGTGAATCCCTCGACCTTTCGCGCGTCGGCCGCGTGGACAGCGCCGGCGCCGCACTGCTGCTCGAACTGACCCGCCGGGCCCGTGCGCGCGGTCACGAACTGGAACTGCGCAACGCGAGTCAGTCGCTGCGCGGCCTGCTAGAGTTTCTGCAGATCGATCGCGTCCTCAAGCTGGGCTGAACGCAAGACCCGGCGGGACGCCGTCCTGTATCTGAAGGGAGTGAACGTGCTGCGTGCCTC
The DNA here is from genome assembly GCA_946481265.1 of uncultured Panacagrimonas sp. The sequence continues at coordinate 13,092 of CAMLNE010000033.1, forward strand.
GATCCTGCTTGCCGCCCTCGTTGCGCTGACGGGCTGCGCCCACCACCCTCCGGACGAGCCATCCGATCCGCTCGAGCCGTTCAACCGTGGCGTCTACAAGTTCAACCGCGTCGCCGACCGCTACGTGCTGCGACCGGTGGCCAAGACCTACAAGTCCTACACGCCGCCCGAGTTCCGCATCGGCATCCACAACTTCATCGACAACCTGTTCTATCCGACCACGATCGTGAACGACGTCCTGCAGGGCAAGTTCGCGCAGGGAGGCAAGGATCTGGGACGGTTCGTGGTCAACAGCACGCTGGGCATCGTCGGCCTGATGGATGTGGCCACGCCGCTGGGGCTGGAGCGCAACGACGAGGACCTCGGACAGACGCTGGGCAGGTACGGCGTCGGCGAAGGTTGGTACCTGATGCTTCCGCTGCTGGGTCCGAGCGACGCGCGCGACCTGTTCGGCAGGATCGGCGACAGCTTCACCGGGCCCACGCCGATCGCCGATCTGGCCGATGCCTACAGCGTCACCGACTACCACGTGCCGGACACCATCGACTATTCGCTGACGGCGCTCGACGGCATCGACACGCGCTCACGCCTGCTCGACGCCGATCGCATGCTCGACGAGCAGCTCGATCCCTACGTCTTCCTGCGCACCACTTTTCTGCAGAGCCGCCAGGGCAAGGTCTTCGACGGCAACCCGCCGAAGCCGAAGTTCGATTTCGACGATGACGAGTAGCAGCCGGTGAACGATCGCCGCCTCCCCCTCGCCTGCGATGCCTGAGACCCCGGGCGCCGCTGACCAGCGTCGACGTCCTTGCCTGCTTCCCACGCATGTTTCGGGGAAATCCATCGCCCGCTGCCCGGCTACGGCAGACCGGGACCTCCGGACCCCGCGGGGGCATGCGCGAGTGCCCGGACGATGCTTCTTGCCTACGAGATGATGTGAAGGGCGATCAGGGGCACAAGATTGAGAAGCACGATTCCGATCTTGTAGAGGGCCACCGCCGCATAGTTCAGCGCATCAAAACTGTCCGCAGAGAGCCTGAACCACCGGGTGTGTGTCCGATACACCCAGTCGCGGGCAAGGACGAAGATGCAGAACCAGACGATGAGGACGCCGTAGTTGATGACGGTACTCCACAGCAGGAACGCCTTGAGATCCTCGATCGTCATCTTTCGCCTCTCCAGGAACGCTGGCCGCCGAACATGGTTTCGGCGGTCTGGTACGGAAGACCCGGCAGTGGCAGCTCACCGCACCGCTGGCCGGCACGGCGGCGCGGCGAAGCCATGCCGTCCCCTGCAACCGGCCCGATTTCCACGGTCTCGACGCCATCCCATGGGCCTGCCTCCATGGTCGCCCGCCGCGGTCCGCCTCTCCTGTCATTTTTCGGAAAGGCGCCGGACCTGCCCTGATCTGGATCATTGCAACTGCCCTCCACTCGCGGCAAGTTGCGTCCACTCCTGCGTTTTCCCGCCAGCCCCGCCATGCCCCAATACCAACGTCTGCTTCTGATCGCCAATCGAGAGGTCCGGCGGACACCTGCGCTGGACCGTGCCGCCGCCATCGCGCAGGCAACGGGGGCCAGTCTGCACATCGTCGCTTTCGTCCAGCAACCCGCCCGCAGTTTCCGCTTCAAGATCCGCCGCGGGCTCCGGGAGCAGATGCACAAGGATCATCTGATCAAGACCCGCCAGACCCTGGACGTGGAAGTGATGCGGCTTCGGACGCAGGGCCTGAACGTGACTTCCGATGTCGTCGACACGCGCCAGCTGTCCGAGTCGATCCAGGCCTACATCCTGGAACTGAAGCCGGACCTGGCGATCAAGGATGCCGAGCGCGGCGGCCATCTCCGAAGGATCATCCTTCGGTCGCTGGACTGGGCCCTGCTGCGCGAATGCCCTACTCCGTTCCTGCTCGTGAGATCCGCGCCTTCACCCCTGCCACGCCGCGTCGTCGTGGCGGTCGATCTGCTGCAGGCGCATCGCGGCGGCGGAGAAATCAATGACGGGGTGATTCGCTACGCGGTCGACTATGCGTTGCAGTTCGATGCCGACGTGCAGCTCGCCTACTCGATGTCGCTGCAGAATCCCCGCCACGTCGAATCGGCCCTCGACACGCTTCACCCTGTGGCCGAGGACGACGAGATGGACGATGGCTTCGACCGTCAGCTGAGCGAACGGCAGGCCAGGTTCCGAACGGAATTCGAGAACCTGGCCCGCAGGCATTCGGTTCCGGAGGAATCGGCGCATCTGTTGTTCGGCCTTGCGGAGCAGACCCTGCCCGAGCTCGCGCGCACCGCGGGCTTCGACACGCTGGTCATCGGCAGCGCCCAACACGATGTGCTGGAGCAGTTGCTGGGGCGAACCGGCGAGAACATCGTCGAGCGGATGCCCTGCGATGTGCTGGTCGTGCGGCACTGACCGGCCCAGCGTCCGCATCGTGGGCGCAACCGCGCCCGTGGCCGCGACCTGCAGGGCGAAACTGCTTCGGCCGCTGGCGCCGCATCGCCCCGGAGCGCCTGTTGCAGTCCGCAAGCGGGGGTCCGAAGCAGCGTAGCGTGCGTTTCAGCTGACGGCAGACACCGCGCTGCGGACGCCGCGTCGATGCTTGGCCAAGGCTCCGGCCCACCGCCGGACGCAGGATGTCGGGCGCAATGTCCGATCAGGACTTCCTTCGCAGCCTGCGGCCGGTCTCGTCCCCCATTGGATCCGGACATGCCCCGCTGCACGCGCCGGGCAGCCACGCGGGGTCGCTTCCGCATCCAGTCGGACGATGCGGGCTATCCGACGCTGCCGAGCCCACCCTGTGCAGGCCCCACCGGCATCCGAAGGGAGGAGCAGATCGACGCTCCATGCGCGCCCCGCTCACCGCCGCAACCTGCGCCCCGCCCCGCCACGTCTGGGCCCCGCACCGCGCCCGGACGGCCCTGATTCCGGCCGTTCGGCCTTCCCGTCGCCGGCCAGGCCCGGCACCGACATTTCCAATCCAATCAGATTGTTTTTACAAGCTGCACAGCTTGTAAGTTGCAATGCGCGGAGCAGCGCGATACGGTCCTGATCGCCGGGCCGGGCGGCATGGATGGAATCGAAGGAACCCGTCGACCACCGGCAGGCGGGTCGCCGGTGGCGGACATGAAGCGAATGGGCGGCATCATTTCGACGCGGCGTGGGTTCGGCCGCCAGGAACCGGGCAGTGGGCGCCAAGGCTGCGGCGTCGATGACATGCGAACCGCCATGCCCGGCACGCTGCAGCCGTTGACGGTCCTTATGCTCGAGGAGACAGAACAATGAATGGCATCACCGCGTTTCGCGCTGCACGCGATCTGCTGATCCGTCACCGCACCGACTATTCCGCCGCGATGGCCGAATTCCGCTGGCCCGAGGCGCCGGACTTCAACTGGGCGCTGGATCATTTCGACGACCTGGCGCGCGGCAACACGCGCACGGCGCTGTGGATCGTCGACGAGTCGGGCACCGAGGTACGCGCCAGCTTCGAGGAACTGCGGGTCGCGTCCGATCGCGCCGCGAACTTCCTGCGCGGACTCGGCATCACGCGTGGTGACCGCCTGCTGGTGATGCTGCCCAACCGCATCGAGCTGTGGGAACTCATGCTCGGCGCGATGAAGCTCGGCGCGGTGCTCAGCCCGGCCACCATGCTGCTGTCGGAAGCGGATCTGAAAGATCGAATCGAGCGCGGTCAGATGCGCGCGGTAATCGTCGATGCATCCAGCACCGCCCGTTTCGCCGGCATTGCGGATGCCTGCGTGCGCGTGTCGGTCGGCGGCTGTCCCGCCGGCTGGACCGACTACGCGGGCAGCGCCGCCGCCCCCGCCGCGTTCACGCCTGACGGCACGACGAAGTCGGACGACCCCTGCGTGCTGTATTTCACCTCGGGCACCACCTCCAAGCCGAAGATGGTGCTGCACACGCAGCGCAGCTACCCGGTCGGTCATCTCAGCACGATGTACTGGCTTGGCCTGCGCGAGAACGACGTGCATCTCAACATCAGCTCGCCGGGCTGGGCGAAGCACGCCTGGAGCTGCTTCTTCGCGCCCTGGACCGCGGGAGCGACGATCTTCATCTACAACCAGGGGCGGTTCGACGCGGCCCGCACGCTGGACACGCTGGTGCGCTGTGGCGTGACCACGATCTGCGCGCCACCGACCGCCTGGCGCGCCCTGATCCTCGAAGACCTGACGAAGTATCCGGTCCGGCTGCGCGAGCTGGTCAGCGCCGGCGAGCCGCTCAACCCGGAGGTCATCGAGCGGGTCAAGAGCGCCTGGGGCCACGTCATCCGCGAGGGCTACGGACAGACCGAGTCGACCGCGATGCTCGGTAATCCGCCGGGGCAGCCGGTGCGCTACGGTTCGATGGGTCGGCCCCTGCCGGGCTATCGCCTCGAGCTGCTCGACGCCGACGGCAAGCCGGTCGACGAGGGCGAGGTGTCGGTGTCGCTCGACCCGCGGCCGGCCGGCATCATGGCCGGCTACGCGGGCGACGCGGAGCGCACGCGCAAGGCGCTCGGCGGCGCGCATTACGGCACCGGTGACGTCGCCTCGCGGGACGCCGACGGCTTCTTCTGGTTCGTCGGCCGCACCGACGACGTGTTCAAGAGTTCCGACTACCGCATTTCGCCGTTCGAACTCGAAAGCGCACTGATCGAACACCCGGCCGTGGCCGAGGCCGCGGTGGTCGAGAGCCCCGATCCGAAACGGTTGTGCGTGCCCAAGGCCTGCATCGTCCTCAAGGCCGGCATCGCGGCGGATCGTGAGACTGCGCGTTCAATCCTGGCCTTCACGCGCACGCGCCTGGCGCCTTACCAGAAGATCCGCATCCTCGAGTTCTGCGATCTGCCCAAGACCGTGTCGGGCAAGATCCGCCGCACCGAGCTGCGCGCCGACGAGGCGCAGCGCCGCCAGGCCGGCGAGCGCGGCGCGCAGGAGTTCTTCGAGGCGGATTTTCCCGAGCTCGCCGACAGCGGCAGGCCGGCATGAAGTCGTCCGCCTTCGATCTCGAGGCTTCGGCGCGGCTATGCGTGATGCAGGTGAAGGTCGAACCGGCGCAGGTCTGGTTCCACTGCCCACGCTGCGACGTGCCGCTCGAAGGCTGGTGGTGCGATCCACGCGGTCAATGCGCCATCACCTGTGACGACTGTGGCGCCCTTTTCGACATCCCTTCCAACGCCAGCCTGGTCATCACCTGACCGGTACGGAGCACTCATGACACACGCAGCGATCAATCCCGATTCACCGGCCGTCTGGCATGACCCCGAGCGGCTGATCTTCAAGGTCTCGCGCCGCAGCTTCACCGACCCGCAGGTCCTGCGTGACGAGTACCGGCACATCTTCGATACCTGCTGGCTGTACCTGGGGCACGAGTCGGAACTGGCCAAGCCCGGCGACTACGTCACGCGCATCGTGGCCAAGCGCGGCATCCTGTTCACGCGCGATGCCTCGAAGAAGATCAACGCCTTCTTCAACACCTGTCCGCACCGCGGCGCGCAGGTCTGCCGCGAGCGCAAGGGCAACGCCAAGAGCTTCCAGTGCTTCTATCACGGCTGGGTGTTCGGAGCCGACGGCACGCTCAAGAGCCAGCCCGGCAGCGAGTGCTACCCGGAGGATTTCAATGCCAACGGCGCCGGCAACCTGGTGCCGGTACCGCGCATCGATTCCTACCGTGGCTTCTGGTTCATCTGCTTCGATCGCAACGCCGTGTCGCTGAGCGACTACCTGGCCAACGCCAAGGAATGGATCGACATCATCGCCGACCAGTCCGAGGTGGCGATGGTCCTGGTCGGCGGCACGCAGGAATACCAGATCCGCGCGAACTGGAAGCTGCTCACCGAGAACTCGATCGACGGCTACCACGCGATCAACACGCACGCGACCTATGTCGACTACCTGAAGAACATGCAGGGCAGCATGTCGCCGGTGCCCTTCGATGGCACCGGCTACGACCTGGGCAACGGCCACGCGGTGATCGAGTACAAGGCGCCCTGGGGCCGGCCGGTCGCGCAGTGGATCCCGCTGTGGGGCGAGGAAGGCAAGGTCGAACTGGACAAGGTCCGGGCCCGGCTGGTGGAGCGTTTCGGCGAGGCACGTGCCGAGCGCATCGCCACCCTCAACCGCAACATGTTCATCTTCCCGAACCTGGTCATCAACGACATCATGGCGATCACGGTGCGCACGTATTTCCCGACCGCGCCGGATGCCATGCAGGTCTCCGGCTGGGCGCTCGCACCGCAGGACGAGAGCGCCTGGGCGCGCAAGTTCCGCCTCTCGAACTTCCTGGAGTTCCTCGGCCCCGGTGGCTTCGCGACGCCCGACGACGTCGAGGCGCTGGAGCAGTGCCAGCGCGGCTACGAGGCAATGAAGGAGGCCCCGTGGAACGACATGTCCAAGGGCATGAACAAGGCCAAGGTCAACTACGACGACGAGCTGCAGATGCGCGT
>CAMLNE010000034.1 GCA_946481265.1 uncultured Panacagrimonas sp.
TGGCCGGACGCTGCAGTGCCCCTGCCGCGGGCCGGCCGCTGACACGTGGCGCGCCGAAAGCAGGTGTTGCCTCCGCGTCGTGAAGGCGGAACAGGCTGACCGACTGGCTCAGGCCGCCGGCCTGCTCCTCGAGCGAGCGGGCCGCGGCACTGGCTTCCTCGACCAGCGCAGCGTTCTGCTGGGTGACCTCGTCCATCTGCGTGATGGTCTGGTTGATCTGCTCGATGCCCTGGCTCTGCTCCTGCGAGGCGGCGCTGATCTCCGACATGATGTCGGTGACGCGCTTCACGCTGGTCACGATCTCTTCCATCGTCTTGCCGGCCTGGTCGACCAGCTTGGCGCCGTTGCCGACCTTCTCGACCGAATCGCCGATCAGTCCCTTGATCTCCTTGGCGGCGCCGGCGCTGCGCTGCGCCAGGCTGCGCACCTCGGCCGCCACCACCGCGAAGCCACGACCCTGCTCGCCGGCACGTGCCGCTTCCACCGCGGCGTTGAGCGCCAGGATGTTGGTCTGGAACGCGATGCCGTCGATCACGCTGATGATGTCGACGATCTTCTTGCTCGACTCGTTGATCGCGCTCATCGTGGTGACGACTTCGCTCACCACCTGGCCACCCTTGCGGGCAACGTCGCTGGCGCCCATGGCCAGCTGGTTGGCCTGCTTGGCGTTCTCGGCGTTCTGCTTGACGGTGCTGGTGAGTTCCTCCATCGACGAGGCGGTCTCCTCCAGGCTGGCGGCCTGCTGCTCGGTGCGTGCCGACAGGTCGCTGTTGCCCGAGGAGATTTCCTTGGACGCGGTGTTGATGGTGTCGGTGGCGGACTTGATCTGCGTGATGATCTGCGTGAGCTGGTCGACCGTCTGGTTGGCGTCGTCCTTGAGCTTGCCGAAGGTGCCCTTGAAGTCGCCGTCGACCTGCTGCGTGAGATCGCCCTGGGCCAGTGCGCCCAGCACGCGGGCCACTTCGTTGAGCCCGACGCTGCTGGTCTCGAGCAGGCTGTTGATGCTCTCGGCAAGCAGCTTGAAGAAACCTTCCTTGCCATCGAGCGAGACGCGCTGCGTGAAATCGCCGCTGGAGGCGGCCTGCACGACGCCGCCCACCTCCTGCTCGACCGCCACTTCCGCCGTGCGGTCCTTCCACTCCACCACCGTGCCGACGCGCTCACCCTTCTGGTTGACCACCGGGCTGGCGATCAGGCCGAGCGTCAGGGTGCCGACCTTGATCTCGGTGCTGTACGTCGTGCGCAGGTTGGCCAGCAGCTGGCTCTGGTGCGCCGGGTTGCGGTGGAAGACGTCGATGCTGGCGCCGCTGAGCTTGCGTGCATCGAATTGCGGCAGCGCCTTGCGCAGCTCGGACTCGTTGCGCGTGAGCATCTCCGACACCGCGCTGTTCATGTAGACGATCTCGCGATCGGGGTTGGCGATCATCACGTTGGCCGAGACGTTGTCCAGGGCCATCTTGATGCGCAGGTTCTCGGCCGCGATCAGCTGCTCGCGTGCCGTCGACTCCTCCATCCGGCTCAGCATCGAGTTGATGTTCGCGCAGAGGTTGGCAATCTCGCCGTCGAGCCCTTCCATCGACACGCGCCGGCTCAGGTCGCCATTGGCGGCGGCATCCAGCACTGCGCTGGCCTGCTCGACCGCTCGCTGCAGCACCTGCTCGGCGCGCACCGCCGCGGTGATGTCGCTGGCGTACTTGACCACCTTGACCGGACGACCCATCTCGTCGCTGACCGGGTTGTAGCTGGCCTGGATCCAGATCTCGCTGCCGTCCTTGCGGATGCGCTTGTAGCGCCCGGCGTCGTACTCGCCGCGTCCGAGCTTCTCCCAGAACAGGCGGTATTCGGCGGTCGACCGGTGCGCGGGATCGACGAAGATCGAATGGTGCTGTCCCTTGATCTCGTCCAGGGGATATCCCAGCGCGCCGCAGAACAGGTCGTTGGCGTGGGTGATGCTTCCCTTCAGGTCGAACTCGACGACGGCCTGCGACTTGTTCAGGGCATCGACGATGCCCTGCATGTTCTGGCGCGCCAGCTCGGCCTCGGTGATGTCGTAGCGCACGCCGAGATACTTCTCGGGCTTGCCGTTCTTGCCCATGAACGGGGCGATCACCGCATCGACGAAGTACGGCGTGCCGTCCTTCGCGCGGTTCTTGATCACGCCGCGGAAGAGGTTTCCGCGACCGATCGTGCCCCACAGCTTCTTGAACGTTTCCTTGGGCATGTCCGCGTGCCGCGTGATGCTGTGCGGGCTGCCGACCAGCTCCTCGGGACTGTACTTGGAGATCTCCAGGTACTTCTGGTTGAAGGACAGGATGTCGCCCTTCTTGTCCGCCACCGAGACGATGCTCGTCTCGTTCATGATCTGCGTGCGCACCTCGAGCTCGCGACGGATCTCCTCGGTCTCGCGCGTGCTCGCGCTGACATCGATGGCGAGCTCCACCACGCGCTGCAGCCGGCCGGATGCATCCAGCACCGGGCTGCTGACGCCCTGCAGCCACAGCGTGCGGCCATCCCGGGTCGGATACGGCCACACGTGGACATCGGGCTCGCCGCGCGACAGCCGGCTCCAGGCATCACGGTAGGCCTGGCCGTCACGCACGCCGGGATCGACGAGCTGTGCGTGCGGGCGGCCGCGCAGTTCGTCGAGCGTGCAGCCGAGCGCCTGCAGGAACGCCTCGTTGGCGTTCAGGATCGCGCCGTCGGGCGCCATCTCGACCACCAGGTGCGCGCGGCTGATCGCGGCGATCCGGCTTTCAAGCTCCGCGCGGGCCAGCGCCGATGCGGTCGATGCGCTCGCCCGCGCCGTCAGGCCCGCCTTGCGGTTGACCAGCAGGGCCGGCTTGCGCCGGGCGGGTACGGTCGGGGCCGACGTGCTCTTGGTCTTGCGGGTCTTGCTCGCGACCTTGGTCGACGCGGTCTTGGCCTTGCGGGTCTTGCTCGCGGCCGTGGCTTTGATCTTCTTCATGGGAGTTCCGGCGATAGGTGGACAGGAGGATCTACTGGAGCGACTGGCTGCTGGCGTCGACGAGTGCCATGTCCGCTCCGGACATGAGCTTCTCGATATCCACGAGGATGAGCATCCGCTGGTCCAGCGCGCCGATGCCCGTGATGAACCGCGTATTCACCGCCGCGCCGAACTCCGGTGCGGGGCGGATCTGCTCAGCACTGAGCTGCATCACGTCGCTCACGCCATCGACCACCATGCCCACCACGCGGCGCGCGATGTTGAGGATGATCATCACGGTGAATTCGTTGTACTCGGCCTTGCCGAGCTTGAACTTCAGGCGCATGTCCACCACCGGCACGATGGTGCCGCGCAGGTTGATCACGCCCTTGATGAAATCGGGCGCATCGGGAATGCGCGTGACGGTGTCGTAGCCGCGGATCTCCTGGACCTTGAGGATGTCGACGCCGTATTCCTCGGCACCGAGCGTGAAGGTGAGGAATTCGTTGGGCATGCCGGCGGTGATCTGCGCGTTGATCGGCTGCGCCTGGTCGGATGGGATCGTCATGAAAGGGTCCTGTTCGAAAAACCGCGGCTAACGCAGGGCTGCGGAGAAAAAAGGAGGAAACGCAGGAACAACGCCGGGACAACGGGCAGCAGCTGAAATCGACAGAAAGGAGAACCCCGCCATGCGGACCGCTTTGCTATCGGCCGCCGGCGTCCTTTCTGTTCCCTTCGCGCTCCTGTCGCGACGTCTTTGCCGGAGCGTCATGCCGCCACCGACTGGCTGAACAGGCGCACGATGGCGGCCACGTCGAGGATCAGGGACACACGGCCGTCGCCCAGGATGGTGGCGCCGGATACGCCGCGGACGCGGCGATAGTTGGCTTCCAGGCTCTTGATCACGACCTGCTGCTGACCGACCAGCTCGTCGATCTGCACGGCCACCTTGCGGCCCTCGGATTCGACGATGACGACGATGGCCTGCGCCGGCGCACGCAGCTCGCCGGGCAGCTCGAACCATTCGCGCAGGTCGACCAGGGGCAGGTAGTCGTTGCGCACGCGCACCACGGTGCCGGCCTGCGCCACGCGCTTGACCTGCTCCGGCAGTGGCTGCAGCGACTCCACCACCGAGGACAGCGGCAGGATGAAGATCTCCTGGCCGACGCCCACCGACATGCCGTCGAGGATGGCCAGGGTCAGCGGCAGGCGGATCAGCACGGTGGTGCCGCGGCCCTGCACGCAGGACAGCTCCACCGATCCGCCGAGCGCCAGGATGTTCTTCTTGACCACGTCCATGCCCACGCCGCGGCCCGACACGTCGGTGACCTGCTCGGCGGTGGAGAAGCCCGGCGCGAAGATCAGCTGGTAGACCTCGGCATCGCTCATCGACTCCGCGCAGGGAATGCCTTTCTGCTGCGCCTTGGCGAGCAGCCGGCCGCGGTCGAGGCCGCGCCCGTCGTCACAGACCTCGATGACGATATGGCCGCCCTGGTGGGCCGCCTTGAGCGTGATCGTGCCAGTGCTGTCCTTGCCGGCGGCGAGCCGGTCCTGCGGCCCTTCCAGGCCATGGTCCAGGCTGTTGCGGACCAGGTGGTTGAGAGGATCGATGATCTTCTCGATCACGCTGCGGTCGAGTTCGGTCTGTTCGCCGACGGTGACCAGGCGCACCTGCTTGCCGAGCTTGGAGGCCAGGTCGCGCACCAGGCGCGGGAAGCGCGAGAACACCGCCTCCATCGGCAGCATGCGCGTGGCCATGACGGCCTCCTGCAGCATGCGGGTGTTGCGATCGAGCTGCGACAGGCCGCTGAGCAGCTTTTCGTTCTGCACCGGGTCCAGGTCGCCCGCCACCTGGGTGAGCATGGCCTGGGTGATGACCAGCTCGCCGACCAGGTTGATCAGCGCGTCGATCTTCTCGGTGCCGACACGGATCGAGGCGCCGTCGTTGGCCGGCTTGGCACCGCGTGCCTGCACCGGGACCGGGCTTGCGCCTTCGGTTGCGAGCGCAGGCCCAGGCCCGACCGCGACGGGGCCGGGCGCAGCCGCGTCGTGCGCGGGCTCGTTGCGGCGCGCGATCGGCTCGATGTGCAGTTCGCACTCGTCCTCGACCCAGGCGAAGCAGTCCTGCACCGCGTCGTGTGCCATCTCGCCGTCGAGCTGCAGGCTCCACGACAGGTAGCAGGTCTCGGGCTCCGCGGCCTGCAGCGTGAGCTCGTCCGGCAGCCGCGGCTCGGCCTGCAGGGGGCCCAGCTCGGCCAGCGCGCGAAGGATGCGGAGCGGGTCATTGCCGCTGCGGAACAGGTCGGCATGCGGTGCAAAGGTGATGCGCCAACCCTCGGCTGGCGGCGCGACGATCGCGGCCACGCCGGCGCTCGGCACGGAGGCGGACGTCTGCGACAGCGCGCGCTCGAGTTCGGCCTGCACCTGGGCCACCGCCGTGACGTCGGCGTCACCACCGTCGCGTGCCGCGCCCAGCAGGCTGCGCATGGTGTCGCCGGCGCGCAGCAGCAGATCGATATCGACCTGCGCCAGGGCGCGGCTGCCGGAGCGGATCTGGTCGAGCAGGGTTTCGGCGTGATGCGTGAACGAGGCCACCGCCGAGAAGCCGAACGTGGCGGCCCCGCCCTTGATCGAGTGCGCGGCGCGAAAGACGGTGTTGATCACCTCGATGTCGAAGGTGGCGGCATCCAGGCGCAGCAGCGCCTGCTCCATCGTCTCGAGGTTCTCGAAGCTCTCCTCGAAGAACGTCTTGTGGAAGCGTGCGAGGTCGAGGCTCATGCCATGTGCTCCGCGTGACCGCGGCCTTCAGCCGAGGACACGTTGCACCGTGGCGACGAGCTGCTCCGGGTTGAAGGGCTTGACCAGCCAGCCGGTGGCACCGGCTGCCTTGCCTTCCAGCTTCTTCTCCGGAGTGGACTCGGTGGTCAGCATCAGCAGCGGGGTGAACTTGTAGTCGCTCAGGGTGCGCAGGTTGCGAACCAGGGTGATGCCGTCCATGCGCGGCATGTTCACGTCGGCCAGCACCAGCCTGAATTTCTCGGTGCGCGCCAGCTCGAGCGCTGCCTGTCCGTCCTCGGCCTCGGCGACATCGAAGCCGGCGGACTTGAGCGTGAAGGCGACCATCTGCCGCATCGAGGCGGAATCGTCCACAGCGAGGATCCGGCTCATCTCAGCGGGCCTCGCGCGACATGTTCAGCAGGGTGGTGACGCCGAGCAGGGTGGCAGCCGCACGCATCGCCTGCGAGGGCTCGCGCCAGTCGGTGCGGCGGTCATGCGCGCGTCGATCGCGGCAGAACAGGCAGAACAACTGCAGGGCGGCGGTGTGGATGCGCGCCACCTCGGCGGCTTCCAGCACCACCGGCGCCGGATCTTCGACATGCGCGACGAGTTCCCGGTGCAGGTCCGCCGCGGCTTCGATGCCGATGTCGGCCGGCAGGCGGATCACCGTCGAGGCGCAGGCGGCCGGCGGCGTCGAAAGAGGGTCCGAAGGATTCATCGAAGGGCTCCACGAACCGTCCCGCGCCCAGGTCGGACATCGGTTCCCGACGGTTCAGCAGCCTTCCTTCAACTTCCGTTCCTGCCGGGTTTCTGGCGCCGGCCCCGGCCCCTGACCTACCCGGCGGCCGCGGACGATGGGGCGCGGGCCGCAGGCGGCGCAGCCCTTTTTACGCAGACGCGCGCGCAGGCAGATCGCGCCCTGCAGCGGCCGCGACCCACGCCAGGCGAGCGACGTTCAGGCCGCCGGCGCGAACGAATCGGCCGAGGCCATCTGCCAGAACATCGCGTACACCGGGTGCTCGGCACGGTTTTCCAGCAGGTCGCCGGGCTTCAGGAAGCTCAGCAGGTTGGAGACCAGCCGCACTTCGGAGGTCGAGACGCGCCGCACGATGTGCTGAGGGCCGAGCCGGCCGGGATGGGTCAGACCCGCCGCGCCGATCAGTTCGGCCAGCGCCTCAAGCGTGTTGCGATGAAAGTTGGCCACCCGCTGCGCCTTGTCCTCCGGCACCAGCGCGCGCTGGCGCACCGGGTCCTGCGTGGTCACGCCGGTGGGGCAGTGACCGGTGTGGCAGGCCTGCGCCTGCAGGCAGCCAAGGGCGAACATGAAGCCACGCGCGCTGTTGCACCAGTCGGCACCCAGCGCCAGGGTGCGCGCCACGTCGAAGGCGCTGATGATCTTGCCGCCGGCGCCCAGCTTCACGCGCGGACGCAGGTTCAGGCCCACCAGCGTGTTGTGGACCAGCAGCAGGCCTTCCTGCAGCGGCGCGCCGACGTGGTCGGAAAATTCCAGCGGGGCGGCGCCGGTGCCGCCCTCGGCGCCATCGACGACGATGAAGTCCGGCGTGATGCCGGTCTTGAGCATCGCCTTGCAGATGGCGAAGAACTCCCAGGGATGGCCCAGGCAGAGCTTGAAGCCCACCGGCTTGCCGCCCGACAGCTCGCGCAGCCGTCCGACGAATTCCATCATCTGCACCGGTGTGGAGAAGGCGGAGTGACCCGGCGGCGAGATGCAGTCCTTGCCCACCGGGACGCCGCGGGCCGCCGCGATCTCCACGCTCACCTTGGCCCCCGGCAGCATGCCGCCATGTCCCGGCTTGGCGCCCTGCGACAGCTTGATCTCGATCATCTTGACCTGGGGCTCGCGCGCGCAGGCGGCGAAGCGGTCCGCATCGAAGCTGCCGTCATCCTTCCTGCAGCCGAAATAGCCCGAGCCGATCTCCCAGATCAGGTCTCCGCCGTGCTCGCGGTGATAGCGGCTGATCGACCCCTCGCCGGTGTCGTGCGCGAAGCCACCGATCTTCGCGCCCTTGTTCAGCGCCAGGATCGCGTTGGCCGACAGCGCGCCGAAGCTCATCGCCGAGACGTTGAACAGCGAGATGTCGTAGGGCTGCGCGCAGCTGTCCTGGCCCACGCGCGTGCGGAAATTCCAGTCCTGCACGTGCACCGGGTTCATCGAGTGGTTGATCCACTCGTAGTCATCCGCGTACACGTCGAGCTGGGTGCCGAAGGGCCGCGCATCCACCACGTCCTTGGCGCGCTGGTAGACCAGGGCGCGCTGCGCGCGCGAGAACGGGATGCGCTCCTGGTCGTCCTCCAGGAAGTACTGGCGGATTTCCGGCCGGATGAATTCCAGGAAGAAGCGCAGGTGCGCCAGGATCGGGTAGTTGCGGCGGATCGAGTGCCGGCGCTGGCACAGGTCCCAGATGCCCACCGCCATCAGCAGGCCGGACACCAGCGCCACGATGGCCACCGTCGCCGTGGCCCAGGGCACCAGCAAGGGCAGCACCAGCACCGACAGCAGGAACACCGCCGTCGCCGCGACGAACGCGAAATACCGCGGCCGGAAGATCGAGCCGATGCTGACCATGCACTGATTCCCCTGGTTTGAGCGTTCCTTCTTAGCCCAAGGTCCTTGGGCGCGGCAACGCGATGGCTGCCGGTATCATGCGGCCGATCCCACGGAGCCGATGACATGAGCCTGATCCGTCCCAGCGAAGGACCCATCCCGATCCGCCTGGGCGTCAATGTCGATCACGTCGCCACGCTGCGCCAGGCGCGCGGAACCGCCTACCCCGACCCGCTCGAGGCGGCGCTGGTGGCCGCCGGGGCCGGCGCGGACAGCATCACCATCCATCTGCGCGAAGATCGCCGGCACATCCAGGATCACGACCTGACGCGCCTGGTGTCGTCCTGCCCCGTGCCGATCAACCTCGAGCTGGCGCTGACCGAGGAGACGCTGGCGATCGCCAGCCGCGCCGCGCCGCAGTTCGCCTGCCTGGTCCCGGAGCGCCGCGAGGAACTCACCACCGAGGGCGGGCTGGACGTGGCACGCCACCTGGCCGAGGTGCGCGACGCCTGCGCGGAACTGGCCGACGCCGGCATCGGGGTGGCGCTGTTCATCGATCCGGATCCGCGCCAGCTCGACGCCGCGCTGGCCTCCGGCGCACCGCACATCGAGATCCACACCGGCCGCTACTGCCTGGCCGAGGGTGCCGCGCGCGAATACGAGCTCGACGCGCTGCGCCGCTTCGCCGCCCTGGCGGCCGCTGCCGGCCTGGAAGTGCACGCTGGCCATGGCCTGAACGTGCACAACGTCACGCCGGTGGCGGCGATCCCCGAGATCGTCGAGCTCAACATCGGCCACGCGCTGATCTCGCGCGCCCTCTTCGTCGGCCTGCCTGCCGCCATCGGCGAGATGCGCCGCGCGATGATCGAGGCACGAACGCCGCACTCGACCGAATAGGCACGCATACCGGCACCCCCTTCCATGATCTACGGCATCGGCACCGACCTGATCCGGGTCGAGCGCATCGCCGCGGTGCTCGACCGCCATCCGCAGCGTTTTGCCGAGCGGCTGCTGCACCCGGCCGAGTTCGAGCAGTACCTGCGCGCGAAGCGTGCGGCCAACTTCCTGGCCAAGTCCTGGGCGGCCAAGGAAGCCTTCGGCAAGGCGCTGGGCACCGGCGTGCGCGGCTACGCCAATCCCGACGTCGGAATCGTGCGTGGCGCCCTGGGCCGTCCGCAGCTGGTCTACTCGCAGGGCATGCGGGCGCAGCTGGATGCGCTCGGCGTGGCTGCCGGCCACGTCTCGCTCAGCGACGAGGACGGCCTGGTGCTGGCCTACGTGGTGCTCGAAGCGCGCGGATCGGCCGCGCAAGCCTGATCCGGACGCCGTCTAGCGGGTTTCTGCCGGGCCTCCCCGACCCCGCCCCGGATCCTGCGTGGCGCCTGTCGGGCTGCTCCCCGGCTAGAACGGCGTCGAAAGGGTCGACGACGGCTGCGGCACCGCCTCGAAGGCACGGCGCAATTCCTCGACGCGCTGGCGATTGATGCCGAAGCTGCCGTAGCCGAAGCGCGAGATCGAGCGCAGCTCGATCCGGCCCTCGGGGAGGACGAGCAGCTCCAGATCGTCGCGAAGGTGCAGCCTGGGGCTGGTGAAGACGGCGTGCACGTAGCCCGGCGCCTCGTGCTCGATATGCCCGCCCATGCGCTCGATCACCTCGCGCAGCATCGACAGCGCGGTGAGGTCGTCGCCGGTGTAGGCCAGCGCGGCGACGCGGTGCGCATCGTCACCGGCCAGGGAGGACACGCAGTTCGCGTGCTGCGGACAGCCGGGAAAGTTGCCGGTGATCGCGTAGAGATCGGCCGGCGGCCTGAGCGTCCTGTAGACGCCAAGGCCTGCCACGACGAGCGCCGCGAGCAGGAGCAGCTTGACCAGCATCCTCATCTCTTCTTCTCTCCTTTTTTCGCCGGCTCCGACTGCAGCAGGAGCGACGGGTCGACGCGCACGTCGAACCAGTTGGCCCGCCAGCACAGGTGCGGCCCGGTGGCCCGCCCGGTCTTGCCGACGTTCCCGATCACCGCGCCGCGCTTCACTTCCTGTCCTTCCTTCACCGCCAGCTTCGACAGGTGCAGGTAGGTGGTGTTCAGGCCGTGACCGTGGTCGAGGATGATAGTCCCGCCGGTGTAGTAGAGGTCGCGCTGCGCCATGCGCACGACGCCGCCCGCCGCCGCGCGCACCGGCGCGCCCTCGGGCGCCGCCAGGTCGATGCCGAAGTGCGGCTGCCGGGGTACGCCGTTGAGAATGCGGCTGGAGCCGTAGACGCCGGTCACCTGCGCCGTCACCGGCCAGATGAAGTCGCCCGCGAAATCGCCGATGGGCGTGTCGAACTCGCGCGCGGCTGTCACCTGCCGGGCGTCGCCGGCGATGCGTTCGAGCACCGTGGCCGGCGGCTCGACCATGGCCTTGGGCAGGCCGCCGATCTTCTGCACGTCGTAGACGCGCGGCTGCACGCTGTACTCGTGGCGATGCACCGCGCCGGATGGATCGGTGACGTGCAGCTCGGCCGCGGGCGCGGCGTCGTAGGCCAGGCCGAGCACGAAGTGGCCGTCCGGCGCCACGCCGACCGCACGCCCGCCGAAGCGCAGGGCCGATCCGGGCGCGACACGGCCGACCAGCACCCCGCCCTGCTGCCAATGCCCGGTGAACTGCGGACCGCTCACCGGCATCGTCGCGGCATCGGCGTCGGCCGCCGCCGCGGGCAGGACCGCGGCCAGCGCCAGCAGCATGCCGCTGCAGATCCCGCGGACCGCCCTCATTCGACCTTGATCGTGAAGTGGAAGGTCGTGCCGACGCCCGGCTGCGATTCCAGCCAGATGCGCCCGGAATGGCGCTGCACGATCTTCTGGCACACCGCCAGGCCGATCCCGGTGCCCTCGTAGGCCTCGGGCGGATGCAGCCGCTGGAAGATCTGGAAGATGCGTTCCTGGTGCTCGGCGCTGATGCCGATGCCCTGGTCGGCGACGGAGAACTCCCAGCCGCCGTCGATCCTCTTCGCGCCGACATGCACGCGGGGCTCGGGTCCGGGCTGGAACTTGATGCCGTTGCCGATCAGGTTCTGCAGGAGCTGGTTGAACTCCAGCCGCGAGGCGCGCAGTCGCGGCAAGGGGTCGTGCGTGATGCGCGCACCGCGATCCTTGATCACCGCGGCCAGCTGCGTCTCGACCTCGCGCAGCACGGCCTCGGCGTCGACCTCGATGAAGTCGGCGCCCTGGCTGCCCACGCGGGAAAACGCCAGCAGGCCGTTGATCAGGTCCTGCATGTGGCGTGCGCTGCCCTCGACGAACTCGAGGAACTCGCGCCCGTCCTGGTCGAACTGCTCGCCGTATTTCTTCTTGAGCAGCTGCGAAAAGCCGATGACGCTGCGCAGCGGCGCCTGCAGGTCGTGCGAGGCGACGTAGGCGAACTGCTCCAGGTCGCGGTTGCTGCGCGCCAGCTTCTCGGCCGAGCGTGCCAGCTTGCGCTCCACCGCCTTGCGATCGCTGATGTCGCGCACCGCCGCGGTGGCCAGCATCTCCGCACCGCTGCCCATGGGGCTCAGGCTGATCTCGATGGCGAACTCCTCGCCGTTCGAACGCAGGCCCCAGAGCTCCAGCCCCGCGCCCATGCCGCGCACCTTGGGGCTGTGGAAGTAGCCGGCGCGGGATTCTCCGTGGCCGCCGCGCAGGCGCTCGGGGATCAGCATCTCGACCGGCTGCCCGATCATCTGCCCGCGTTCGTAGCCGAACAGGCGCTCGGCCTGGACGTTGACCAGGCGGATGATGCCGGCCTTGTCGATGATCACCATCGCGTCCGGTGCGGTCTCCAGCAGCGAGCGGAAACGCTCCTCGGCATGCCGCCGCTCGCTGACGTCGCGGCCGATGGTCGAAGCGCCCACCACCTGGCCGCGCGCATTGCGGATCGGCGAGATGGTCAGCGACATCTCCAGGATGCGCCCATCGCGTGCCACGCGCCGGGTCTCGAAATGCTGGATCTGAGCGCCCTGCTTGACCCGCTCCAGGATCTCCTGCTCCTCGTGGATGCGCTCGGGCGGGAACAGCATCGTCACGTCGCGGCCGATCGCCTCCTTCACCGTGTAGCCGAAGATCAGTTCGGCGGCGCGGTTCCAGGACGTGATCCGGCCGTTGAGGTCCTTGCCCACGATCGCATCGTTGGAGGATTCCACGATCGCCGCCAGGCGGATCGCGGCGTCGCGCTCGCGCTTGGCCTGGGTGATGTCGCGGATCGCCGCGGTCACCCACAGGCCCTGCTCGGTCTGCAGCGGGCTCAGGCTGATCTCGATCGGGAATTCGCTGCCGTCGCTGCGTCGCCCCGACAATTCCACGCCCGCGCCCATCTCGCGCACCTTGGGCGCATGAAAGTAGCCGCCGCGGTGCGCGTGGTGCAGGTCGCGCAGGCGCTCGGGCACCAGGATTTCCACCGACTGGCCGATCAGCGCCTCGCGGCGGTAGCCGAAGATGCGCTCGGTCTGCGCATTGACCAGTTCGATGGTCCCGTCGCGGCTGATGATGACCATCGCGTCGGGCGCGGTCTCCAGCAGGGCGCGGAAGCGGTCGTCCGCCTTCTTGCGGTCCGAGATGTCGCGCACCGCCGCGGTCGCCCACAGCCCGTCCTCGGTCTGCATCGGGCTGAGGCTGATCTCGATCGGAAATTCGTCGCCGTCCTTGCGCCGGCCCCACAGCTCGAAGCCGGCGCCCATGCCGCGCACCTTGGGTGCGGCGAAGTAACCCTGGCGGTGCGCCGCGTGGCGCGCACGCAGCCGCTCGGGGATCAGCAGTTCCACGCGTTGTCCGACCAGGCCCTCGCGCTGGTAGCCGAACAGGCGCAGGGCCTGGGCGTTGACCAGGCGGATGGTGCCGGTGTGGTCGATGATGACCATCGCGTCAGGGGCCGACTCCAGCAGCGCGCGGAACTTGTCGTTGGCGCGGCGGCGTTCGCTGGCGTCGCGGATCGCGGCGGTGACCAGCACCCCGCTCTCGGTGCGGATCGGGCTCAGGCTGATCTCGACGGGGAACTCGCTGCCGTCCTTGCGTCGGCCCGACAGTTCCACCCCAGCACCCATGTCGCGCACTTTAGGCTCGTCAAAGTAGCCGTCGCGATACCTCGAATGGCGGCCGCGGAACTGCTCGGGGACCAGCACCTCGACCGACTTCCCGACCAGTTCCCCGCGTTCGTAGCCGAACAGCCGCTCGGTCTGCCGGTTCACCAGCAGGATGGTGCCCGCGCCGTCGATCAGGACCACCCCGTCGGGCGCCGATTCGACCAGGTCGCGGTACCAGCTAGGGTCGACCTGACAGCCGGGTCCGGTGGCGGCCTCAAGCGTCGCAGGACTGCTCGACATTCAACGTGCTCCTCGCGATTCAGACCGGGCGGCGCCGGAACACCGACGCCCCTCCCCGGACGGCGGCCTCAGTGTTGCAAGAGCTGGACCGCGTCCGCCAGCGGCATGGTCTGCTGCCGTTCCTCGCCGCGGAAACGCAGGGTCACCGTTCCCTCCTCGGCCTCCTTGCGCCCCACCACCACGATCACCGGGATCTTCTGCGTGGCGTGCTCGCGGATCTTGTAGTTGATCTTCTCGTTGCGCAGGTCGGTCTCGGCCCGCAGCCCGGCCTTGCGCAGCGCCGCGCAGACCTGGCTGGCGTAGGCATCGGCGTCGGACACGATCGGCGCGACCACCGCCTGTACCGGCGCCAGCCACATCGGGAAGGCGCCGGCATGCTGCTCGATCAGGATGCCGATGAAGCGCTCGAAGCTGCCGAGCACGGCGCGGTGCAGCATCACCGGGCGCTGCCGGCTGCCGTCCTCGGCCACGTACTCGGCGTCGAGCCGGCCGGGCAGCACGAAGTCGACCTGCAGGGTGCCGCACTGCCAGTCGCGGCCGATCGCGTCGCGCAGCACGAACTCCAGCTTCGGGCCATAGAACGCGCCTTCGCCCGGGTTCATCGTGTAGGGCAGGCCGGTCAGCTCGACCGCCCGCCGCAGCGCGTCCTCGGCGCGGTCCCAGGTGGCATCGTCGCCGGCGCGGTTCTCCGGACGATCGGAGAACTTCACGCTCACGTTCTCGAAGCCCAGATCCTTGTACATCCGCTTGAGCAGGTCGCAGAAGGCGACCGTCTCGTCGCTGATCTGCTCCTCGGTGCAGAAGATATGCGCGTCGTCCTGCACGAAGCCGCGCACGCGCATCAGGCCGTGCAGCGCGCCGCTGGGCTCGTAGCGGTGGCAGGCGCCGAACTCGGCCATGCGCAGCGGAAGGTCGCGGTAAGAGCGGATGCCCTGGCGGAAGATCTGCACGTGGCAGGGGCAGTTCATCGGCTTGACCGCGAGCGTCACCTTGCGCTGCACACCGGCGATCTCGCCCTCGTCGACCTCCGCGATGAACATGTTCTTGCGGTAGTTGGCCCAGTGACCCGACTCCTCCCACAGCTTGCGGTCGACCAGCATCGGCGTCTTGACCTCGAGATAGCCGGCCTCGTCGAGCTGTCGGCGCACGTAGCTCTCCAGCGTGCGGTAGATCGCCCAGCCCTTCGGGTGCCAGAACACCTGGCCGACGGCCTCGTCCTGGATGTGGAACAGGCCAAGCTGGCGGCCGAGGCGGCGATGATCGCGCTTCTCGGCCTCCTCGATCATCCTCAGATGGGCCTTGAGCTCGTCGTCGCTGGCAAAGGCCAGGCCGTAGATGCGCTGCAGCTGGGCGTTCTTCGCATCACCGCGCCAGTACGCACCCGACACCTTGGTCAGCTTGAACGCGGTACCGAGCCTGCCGGTGGAGGGCAGGTGTGGACCCAGGCACATGTCCAGCCACTGCTCGCCCTGGCGGTAGATCGTCAGCGTCTCGCCGGGCTGGATGCCCTCGCGGATCCATTCGGCCTTGAACGTCTCGCCGCTCTTCTCGAAGTACGCGACCGCGTCCTCGTGCGACCACACCTCGCGGGTGATGGGGAGATCGCGCTTCACGATCTCGCGCATGCGCTGCTCGATCTTCTCGAGATCGGCTTCGGTGAAGGGTTCGGCGCGCGCGAAGTCGTAGTAGAAGCCGTGTTCGGTGGCCGGCCCGAACGTGATCTGGGTGCCGGGGAACAGCTCCTGCACCGCCTGCGCCAGCACGTGGGCGGCATCGTGGCGGATGGTCTCCAGCGCCTCGGGCTTGTCGCGCGTGACGATCGAGATCTTCGCGTCACGATCGATCGGACGCGTCAGGTCCCACAGCTCGCCGTCGACGGCGACCAGGGCGGCCTTCTTGGCCAGGCCCGGCGAGATGCCCTGCGCAATGGACAGGCCGGTGACCGGCCCCTCGAAGGACCTCTGGTTCCCGTCGGGGAACGTGATGTTGACGGACATGGGCGATGACACCTGCATTCGGCAGGGGAAAGAAAGGGCCGCCATTGTCAGCGCAAGTGAACGCGAATGTCGCGCGCCCGCACCCGCCGCCGCGATATCGGCCCGGCCGCGCGCGGCAAACCGGCGCAAGGCCGGCCGCCGGTCCCGCCTGGCCCCGCGCTCGGGTTCGGGTTCGGGTTCGGCGCAGCGTCCGGGCTCAGGAGCCCGGCTGCGATTCCGCGCGCCGCAGGGCAGCCGCCAGGCGCGCCAGGCTGCGCTCCCGGCCCAGCAGTGCCAGCGTCTGGTCGATGGGCGGCGAGACCGCCATCCCGGCCACCGCGACGCGGATCGGCTGGGCCACGTCGCCCAGCTTCAGGCCCAGCCTTTCGGCCACGCCGTGCACCGCCGTGTGCAGTTCCCCGGGCGTCCACTGTGCAGCGGACAGCGCCTCGATCAGCGCCGTGAGGACCGGCACCGCCTTGGCCGCGAGATGCTTGGCGGCGTCCTTCTCGTTGTAACCGGCCAGTTCCTCGAAGAAGAAGCGCGACTTCTCGGCCATCTCGACCAGCGTGCGGCAGCGTTCGCGCTGCTGCTCGATCACCGCGGTCAGCGCCGGTCCGGCCGCCGGATCCACGCCGAGCCGACGCAGGTGCCAGTCGAACTCGGGCGCGACCAGCGCCGGGTCGGTGATCTTCAGGTACTGGTGGTTGACCCAGTAGGCCTTTTCCATGTCGAAGCGCGCGGGACTGGCCGAGACATGGTCGAAGTCGAACTTGGCCATCATCTCCTCGCGCGTGAACAGCTCCTGGTCGCCGTGGCTCCAGCCCAGGCGCACCAGGTAATTGAGCAGCGCCTCGGGCATGAAGCCCATCGTGCGGTACTCGGTCACGCCCAGCGCGCCGTGGCGCTTGGACAGCTTGGCGCCATCCGCGCCCAGGATCATCGAGACGTGCGCGTAGGCCGGCGGCGTCGCGCCCAGGGCCTGCAGGATCTGGATCTGGCGCGGCGTGTTGTTGACGTGATCGTCGCCGCGGATGACATGGGTGATGCCCATGTCCATGTCGTCGACCACCACGCAGAAGTTGTAGGTGGGCGTGCCGTCCGAGCGCGCGATGATCAGGTCGTCGAGCTCCACGGCGTCGAACACGATCTGGCCCTTGATCAGGTCGTCGAGCACGACCTGGCCCTCGTCCGGACTGCGAAAGCGCACCACCGGCTTCACGCCGGCCGGCGGTGGCGGCAGCGTCTTGCGGGCCTCGGGCCGCCAGCGGCCGTCGTAGCGGGGCTTCTCCTTGCGCGCCTGCTGCTCGGCACGCAGTTGGTCGAGCTCCTCCTTGCTGGCATAGCAGTGATAGGCCGTCCCTTCGGCCAGCATTTGCTGGATCACGTCCGCATAGCGGCCGAAGCGCTGGGTCTGGTAGATCGGCTCGGCGTTGTCGCCGGCCAGGCCCAGCCAGGCCATGCCTTCGAAGATCGCGTCCACCGCCGCCTGGGTCGAGCGCTCGCGGTCGGTGTCCTCGATGCGCAGCAGGAACTTGCCGCCACGGCCCTTGGCATAGAGATAGGAGAACAGCGCGGTGCGGGCGCCACCGATGTGCAGGTAGCCGGTGGGGCTGGGCGCGAAGCGGGTGACGGTCATTTTTTTGGAGACGGGAGACGGGAGACGGGAGACGGGAGACGGGAGACGGGAGACGGGAGACCGCAAAGGCTACGCGTCGCCGGGGCCGGCATTTTAGACTGCGCGTCCGTTCGCACCCGCGGCCCGCTCCAGGATGCCTGCGCCTGCCGTCATTCCCCCTTCGCCTCCCGATGTCCATCCTCTTCGTCGAACAGCTCACCGTCATCGACTGCGCCTTCCTCGACGCGCAGCGGGGGCTGGTGGGCCAGAGCTGGATCGTCGACGCGGAGCTCGAAGGCGATCTGGACCGGCAATCGATGGTGCTGGACTTCGGCGAGGTCAAGCGCGGCCTCAAGCGGGCCATCGACGACGGCCTGGACCACACGCTGCTGGTGCCGGCACAGGCACCCGGGCTGAGCCTGGCGCAGGGCGCCCAGCGCAGCGAACTGTGCTTCGACACCGCGCTGGGCCCCATCGAACACCATGCGCCGCCCCAGGCGGTCACCCTGCTGGCGTGCGCCGCCATCGACGAGGCGACGGTCACCGCCCATTTGCAGGCAAACCTGGCGCCGACGCTCCCGGCCAACGTCACCCGCCTGGGCCTGCGCCTGCGCACCGAGACCATCGACGGCGCCTGCTACCAGTACGTGCACGGCCTGAAGAAGCACGCCGGCCAGTGCCAGCGCATCGCGCACGGGCATCGCTCGCGCCTGCAGATCCGCATCGACGGCCAGCGCGACGCCGCCCTGGAACAGAACATCGCCCTGGCCTGGGCGGACATCTACCTGGGCACCCGCGAGGATCGCGCCGAGCAGGCCGGTGGCCGCATCCGCTTTGCCTACGAGGCGCCCGAGGGTCGTTTCGAACTGGCCCTGCCCGAGACCCGGGTCGACCTGCTCGACACGGATACCACCGTGGAGCGCATCGCCGGGCACCTGGCCCGGCGGGTGGCTGCCCGCCGGCCGGCGGCGGCCGTCGAGGTGCGGGCGTACGAGGGCGTCATGAAGGGGGCGCTGGCGCGCGTGGATCCGGGCCCTTGAATGGCTGCCGCGCGACGCCACGTATAATTCGCGCCCGTCTTCCAGCAGAGACCGCCATGTCCTCGTCCGACCTCCAGTTCTCCAAGCGCCTCACCATCGAGCAGGTCGAGGAAGGTCACGAGCTGGCGCCCAAGTTCGACGAGCACGGACTGATCCCCTGCGTGACCACCGCCGCCGGTTCCGGCGAAGTGCTGATGCTGGGCTACATGAACGTCGAGGCGCTCAAGAAGACGATCACCACCGGCGAGGCGCACTACTACAGCCGCAGCCGCAAGCAGCTCTGGCACAAGGGCGCGACCTCCGGCCTGGTGCAGAAGGTCGTCGAGATGCGCATCGACGACGACCAGGACGCGGTCTGGCTGCGCGTGGAGATCCCCGGCGACGCGAGCTGCCACGTCGGCTACCGCTCCTGCTTCTACCGCTCGATCCCCACCGGCGAAGGCAGCGACACGCGCGCGCTGCACTTCGAGGAAACCGAGAAGACCTTCGACCCGAAAAAGGTCTACGGCGACGCGCCCAACCCGACGATCCTCTGATCTGATCCGGTCCGTCACGGCTCCGGCGCCGCGTTCCAGAAGCGCGGCGCGCGGCGTCTCCAGGATTCCGTGCCCACCGCACCATCCGGTTCACGCCAAATCCGGATCGCCCCTTCGACGCCCGTGGTGAGCGGACGCGCGCCGATCGCGAGGTAGCGTTCCACCACCTCCGGCCGCGGATGGCGGAAGTGGCTGCGCCACGCAGCGCCGAAGACCACCACCTCGGGCGCGACCGCCTCCACGAACTCCGCGGTCGAGGAC
>CAMLNE010000035.1 GCA_946481265.1 uncultured Panacagrimonas sp.
CGAGGTCCCGCAGCGCCTGGGCATCATCGGCGCCGGCGTGATCGGCGTGGAGCTGGGCAGCGTGTGGGCGCGGATGGGCTCCAAGGTTACCATTCTCGAGGCGCTTCCGACCTTCCTGCCGATGGTCGATCAGACCATCGCCAAGGACGCGCAGCGGCAGTTTGCCAAGCAGGGATTGGATATCCGGCTCGGTGCCAAGGTGCTGGGCGCGAAGAACACCGGCAAGGAAGTCGTCGTCGAGTACGAGGTCGAGGGCGCCAAGAAAAAGGAGACCTTCGACACGCTGATCGTCGCGGTCGGACGCCGTCCCTACACCAAGGGCCTGAATGCCGAGGGCGTCGGCCTGGAGCTGGACCCGCGCGGCTTCGTGAAGGTCGACCGCAACTACAAGACCAACCTGCCGGGCGTGTATGCCACCGGCGACGTCATCGGCGGCCTCATGCTCGCGCACAAGGCCATCGAGGAAGGCGTGGCCCTGGTCGAGCAGCTGCACGGCGAGAAGACCGAGGTGAATTACCAGACCGTGCCCAGCGTGATCTACACGGCACCCGAGGTGGCCTGGGTCGGACTTTCGGAGGAGCAGGCCAAGGCGGCCGGCCACGAGGTCAAGACCGGCACCAGTCCCTTCGCTGCCAACGGCCGCGCCAAGGCGCTCGAGGCCGCGACCGGTACCGTGAAGGTGATCTCCGATGCCAGGAATGACCGCATCCTGGGCGTTCACATGGTTGGCCCGTACGTGTCCGAGATCCTGCAGTCGGTCGTGGTCGCGCTCGAGTTCGGTGCAACCACGGCGGATCTGCAGCTCACCATGCACGGCCACCCGACCCTGGCCGAGGCGCTGCACGAGGCCTACCTGGCGGTCGACGGTCGCGCGATCCACGCGATCAACAAGAAGAAGGCGGCCAGCTGATGGCGCGCCGGCATCTTGCGCCGCTCGCCGGCCTGGCCGTCCTCGGCCTAGCCCTGTCCAGCCCGGCGAATGCCGAGGTATTCGACGCATCGGTCGGCGAGGATTCGGTGCGCCTGGCCATCAACGGACCGCTGTCGCGTCTGTTCGCGGTCGACAAGGGCGAGTACGAGCTCGGCGGCGTATTCGGCGACATCGATGATTTCAAGAGTGAGGACTTCCTCGCGCTGCATGCTGGCGCCACCCTGACCGGCGATGCCGGCGCGACCAACGGCGCCAAGCTCACCGGCGGCCTGGGTGCGCGGCTGCAGTTCGTCAGTGCCGACCACGAGGATGGCGGCGCGCTGGCGCTGGGTGGCCAGCTGCGACTCAAGCTGCTGCAGGCCGATCGGCTGCGTTTCAACGCAGGGCTGTGGTACGGCCCGGACCCGGCCTCGTTCGGCGATATCGAAGGCTTCCTCGAATACGGCGTGTCGGTCGGCTACGAGGTGCTGCGCGACGCCGAGCTCTATGTCGGCTACCGCAAGATCGAGGTCGACATCGACGGTGGCCCGGACGTCGACCTGGAGGACAGCGCACATATCGGGATCCGGCTGCAGTTCTGATGGCAGCGGACCTTGCATCCTCACTTGCGATGCAAGTGAGTTCCACCCCTCCGGCCGCGCGGGCCGGAAATGACTATCTCGCCGTGCGAGGAGCTGCTTGATGGGACGCGGACCGAGTATCGAAGGGCGCAAGAATGTCGCCGATGCGCAGAAGGCCAAGGTCTTCACCAAGCTGATCCGCGAGATCAGCCTGGCGGTCAAGCAGGGCGGGCCGGATGCATCGGGCAACTCGCGCCTGCGCCTGGCGGTGAGCCGCGCGCTCGACGCCAACATGACCCGCGACAGGATCGAAGCGGCGATCAAGCGGTCGAGCGGCGAGGGGGCCGATGCCTCGACCGAGGTGCGCTACGAGGGCTATGCCCCCGGCGGCGTGGCCGTGCTGGTCGACTGCGTCACGGACAACCCGACGCGCACCGTGGCCGACGTGCGCCACGCGTTTTCCAAGGCCGGGGGCAACCTCGGAACCAGCGGATCGGTGGCCTTCCAGTTCGCGGAGGTGGGGCAGCTCTGGTTCGAGCTCGAGGATCCGGCACTCGAGGATCGCATCCTCGAAGCGGCGCTCGAGGCCGGTGCCGACGACGTGCAGGGAGCCGATGGCTGGTGCGAGGTGCTGACCTCACCGGCCGCCTTCGAACAGGTCCGGAAGGCGCTGAGCGACGCCGGCTTCAAGGTCGAGCAGGGACGCGTGACCATGCGCCCGTCCAATCCGGTCGCGGTATCGGGCGATGCGGCCGTGGAAGTGCGCAAGCTGCTCGACCGGCTGGAGGAACTGGACGATGTCCAGGACGTCTTCCACAACGCCGAGCTGCCTTGAGCGGAGTCCGCATCCTCGGCGTGGACCCGGGCTCGCGCTACACGGGCTACGGGCTGATCGAATACGAGAGGGGACGCAGCCGGCTGATCGCCGCCGGCCGGCTGGACGTGCGTGAGGGTGCGATGCCGGAGCGCCTGCTGGCGGTCCTCAACGGGCTTGCCGGCGTGATCCGGGATCACCTCCCGCAGGAGGCCGCGGTCGAGGAAACCTTCGTCAACCGGGTCAACGCCGCCAGTGCCCTGGTGCTTGGCCAGGCGCGCGGTGCGGCGATCTGCGCCTGCGCTCAGGCCGGGTTGGCCGTGTCCGAGTACGCGGCGGCGCAGGTGAAGCTCGCGGTCGCCGGCAACGGACGGGCGGACAAGGAACAGGTCGCGCACATGGTTCGCATCCTGCTCAACACGCGGGAGGCATTCGCCGCGGACGCGTCCGATGCGCTGGCCGTCGCGCTGACCCATGCCCATGTGCGGACCACGCGCCTGCGCACGGGCGATGCGCTGCGGCGCGCCTGGGGCTAGGCGACCGGCCGACGCGATTGCGGCCCCCGTGGCGGATGCCGCTTTGGTGCAGTGCAGGGATCGAGGGACGAAATGGACGGGGCACGCATGAGGAATGACGGACGTGGCGCGGCACCAACGCGGCTTCGCCCCGCGGTGCCGACACGGTGTCGGCCAAGCAGTCGGTGCGGGCACCGCAGCGACCGAAATAGCGTCAACAGGCTCTTATGATCGGGCGACTCACCGGAAGACTGGTACTCAAGCAACCGCCGGTCCTGGTGCTGGATGTGGGCGGCGTGGGCTACGAGTGCGAAGCGCCGATGTCCACGTTCTACAAGCTGCCGGCGCTGGGCGAGACGGTGACCCTGCAGACCCACCTGACCGTACGCGAGGACGCGCACCTGCTGTTCGCCTTTGTCAGCACCCAGGAGAAGCTGCTGTTCCGCGAGCTGATCAAGGTCTCCGGCGTCGGCCCCAAGATCGCGCTGGCCATCCTGTCCGGCGTGAGCGTGGAGGATTTCTGGATCACGGTGCGCGAGTCCCAGGTCGGACGCCTGACCAAGGTGCCGGGCATCGGCAAGAAGACCGCCGAGCGCCTGGTGATCGAGCTGCGTGATCGGGCGGGCGCGAGCGGTGAGGGACTGCCCGGATCTTCCGCGGCGGCGGGGCCGGCCAGCCCCTTGCAGGAAGCGCGCTCGGCGCTCGAGGCGCTTGGCTACCGGCCGGCGGACGCACAGCGCATGGCCGATGCCGTGAAGGGCGAGAATCTGAGCGCCGAACAGATCATTCGAGAAGCGCTCAAGCGTGCGGTACGCTGAGGCATGACCACCGAAGCCCGGCTCGTCTCGGCGCATGGCGCCAGCGACGAGGAACGCATCGAGCGTGCGATCCGCCCACAGCGACTCGACGAGTACGTCGGACAGCCGGCAGTCCGCGAGCAGCTCGGCATCGCCATCGAGGCCGCGCGCCGGCGCGCCGAGGCGCTCGACCACGTGCTGATCTTCGGCCCGCCCGGGCTGGGCAAGACCACGCTGGCGCACATCCTGGCGGCCGAGATGGGCGTGAACCTGCGCCAGACCTCCGGCCCGGTCCTGGAGAAGGCAGGCGACCTGGCCGCCCTGCTCACCAACCTGGAGCCGCGCGACATCCTGTTCGTGGACGAGATCCACCGCCTTTCGCCGGTGGTCGAGGAGGTGCTCTATCCGGCGATGGAGGACTACCAGCTCGACATCATGATCGGCGAGGGGCCGGCGGCGCGCTCGATCCGCCTGGATCTGCCGCCCTTCACCCTGATCGGCGCCACCACCCGGGCCGGTGCGCTCACCAGCCCGCTGCGCGACCGCTTCGGCATCGTGCAGCGCCTGGAGTTCTATTCGACGGAGGACCTGGGCCGGATCGTGAGCCGCTCGGCAGGGATACTGAAGGCACCCACCGACGCCGAGGGGGCCGGCGAGATCGCGCGGCGGTCGCGCGGCACGCCGCGCATCGCCAACCGGCTGCTGCGCCGTGTGCGCGACTATGCCGAGGTTCGCGGCGATGGCACGATCAGCGCCGCGGTCGCGCAGGCCGCACTCAAGATGCTCGATGTGGACTCGAACGGTTTCGACCTGATGGACCGCAAGCTGCTGCTGATGCTGATCGAGCGCTTCGACGGCGGCCCGGCCGGCGTCGACAACCTGGCTGCCGCCATCGGCGAGGCGCGCGACACCATCGAGGACGTCATCGAGCCCTACCTCATCCAGCAGGGCTACCTGATGCGTACGCCGCGCGGGCGCATGGCGGGCAAGCTGGCCTACCAGCACTACGGCCTCAAGCCCCCGGAGCGGGCGGGCGTCCCGGATCTTTTCGAATGAAGACCTTCACCTGGCCGATACGCATCTACTGGGAAGATACCGATGCCTCCGGGGTGGTCTACCACGCCAATTACCTGCGCTATTTCGAACGGGCACGCTCGGAATGGCTGCGCGCGATCGGCTATGACCAGGAAGCGATGCGGGTCACCCAGGGCGTCGCCTTCACGGTGGCCAATCTCGATATCTGCTACCTGCGGCCGGCCCGGCTCGACGATGCCCTGGAGGCGACCGTCGAGCTGTCCGAACGGCGCCGCGCCAGCCTGACCTTTCGCCAGCAGTTGCGCCGCGCGGACACGGGCGAGGTGCTGGCCGAGGCCCACGTGCGGGCCGGCTGCGTGGACGCCGCCAGCTTCAGGCCCCGGCCGTTGCCGCCCCTGGATACCGGGTGAGGCCGACCGCCGCAAGATGCCGCGCTTCGCATAAAATCGAAAATTACTGCCACAGCACCCTTGTCGGGCTGTGCAGGCGATCAACCCTCTCCGCCGCGGATCCACGTTTCCAGAAAACATGAATGCCGAACTCTCGATTGCTCACCTGATTGCGCAGGCCAGCGTGCTCGTTCAGGTCATCATGGGCCTGCTCGTGCTGGCCTCGGTGGTTTCCTGGGCCGTGATCTTCTCCAAGCGACAGCTCCTGTCGCGTACCCGGCAGGCCTCTGAAAAGTTCGAGGAGCGCTTCTGGTCGGGCGGCAACCTTGCCGACCTCTACGAGGCTGTTGCACGCAACAAGGAAGACGAAGGCCTGGTGCCGATCTTCTCGGCCGGATTCGAGGAGTACAAGCGCCAGCAGCAATCCGGGCAGGCGGTGGACAGCGACGACGCGGTGGCGGCGGTGCAGCGCCAGATGCGCGTGACCCAGGTACGCGAGATCGAGCGCCTCGAAGGCGGCCTGGCGCTGCTGGCCACGATCGGATCGACCAGCCCGTACGTCGGCCTGTTCGGCACCGTCTGGGGCATCATGAATGCCTTCATCGGCATCGGAAACATGAAGCAGGCGAGCCTGGCGGTGGTGGCTCCCGGCATTGCCGAGGCACTGATCGCCACGGCCATGGGTCTGTTCGCGGCCATCCCCGCTGTGATCGCCTACAACTTCTTCACGCGCGCGGTGGAAACCCTTGAGACGCAGTACCACACGTTCTCAGAGGAAATGATCGGGATCATCGAGCGCGGCCTGCGCACCGGGAAGAACTAAATATGGGCGCATCCGTGGACGGCGGCCGCGGAAGCGGCAAGCGCCGCATGAATGCCGACATCAACGTCGTGCCGTACATCGACGTGATGCTCGTGCTGCTGATCATCTTCATGGTCACCGCACCGCTGCTGACGCAGGGCGTGGATGTCGAGCTGCCGCAGACCGAGGCGGCGCCGCTGGTGATAGACGATGAACCGACCACGCTGTCGGTGAACGCCAATGGGGAGATGTTCCTCAACCGTGGCGAGAAGACCGACGCGCCGCTCACCGATGAGGAAGTGGTTCGCATCGCCGGCAGCATCGTGCGCAACGCGACACCGGGAAAGGACCAGATGGTTCTCGTCGAGGGTGACGGCAAGGCGGATTACCAGCACGTTGCCAAGGCGATGACGCTGTTGCAGACCGCCGGCGTCAAGAAGATCGGCTTCGTCACCGATCCGGTCGATCTCTCCGCCAAGGGCTCGAAATAGCAGCCGATGCCCTTTCGTTCCCGACACGTCCTGACGGCAACAGGCTTCCACCTGCTGCTGTTCGTGCTGCTCGTCATCGGTGTGCGCTGCACGCCGAAGATGGAGCCGCCTCCGGTGATCGAGGCGCTGGTCATCACCGGCCAGAACAAGGAAGGCAAGCTCAAGACCGAGCCGCCGCCGCCGCCCCCGGTCGAGGAGCCCACGCCCGAGCCGCCCAAGCCGGAGCCGGAACCGCCGCCGCCTCCTCCGCCGGAGCCGCCCAAGCCGCCTGAACCCCCCAAGCCCGATCCCGAGATCGAGAAGAAGAAGCTCGAGCAGGAGAAGATCAAGCGCGAGCAGGAGATCAAGCGCCAGGCCGACCTCCAGCGCAAGAAGGAACAGGAAGAAAAGAAGAAGCAGGAAGAGCTGGAGAAGAAGCGCCTCAAGGAGGAGGAGGAGCGCAAGAAGAAGGAGGAGGAACGCAAGCGTCTCGAGGAGGAGAAGCGCAAGCGCGAAGAGGAGCGCAAGCGCAAGGAAGAAGAGCAGCGCCGCCTGAAGGAGATGATGGAGGAGTCGCTCCGGGAAGAGACCGAGGCGCGGGCGGAAGCCGCGCGCATCGGCGAGGTCAAGAAGACCTGGGCCCAGATGCTCAACGATCACATTCGCCAGCGCTGGCTGCGACCGCCTGGATTGCCGGCCCGGCTGCGATGCAAGGTCCGCATCGAGATCCTGCCGAACGGCGAGGTGATTTCGGTCCGGATCATCGAGGGTTCAGGAAACCCTGCGTTTGATGCGTCGGTCGAGAATGCGGTCTACAAGTCCAGCCCGCTGCCGCTGCCGACCGATCCGAAGGCGTTCGAGCGGGTGTTGGAACCCGTGTTCACGCCGGAGAGTCTGGATAATTGAAGATGTGTCGGCCCGACCGGGCCCTCAATCCCGCAGTTTCACGTCTGTTCTATCGGTTAGATCGATCGCCATGCGTTTTCTGATCCGTGTCCTCATCATCTGTTTCGGTGCCGCGCTCGTGCAGCCGGCCTACGCCCAGCTCCAGTTCGAAGTCACCGGCGGGGCAACTGGCGCGCAGCCCATCGCGATCGTGCCGTTCGCGGGTAACGATGGCCTGATGGACATCGCGCAGATCGTGGAAGGCGACCTGGTCCGCAGCGGCCTGTTCTATGCCCTGCCGCGCACGGACATGCTGGAAAAGCCGTCCGAGCCCAAGCAGATCGATCACCGCAACTGGCGCGCGGTGAACATGGATAACGTCGTGATCGGCAGCGTGCGCCGCGACCCGGGCTCCGACCGCGTATCCGTGCGCTTCTACCTGTTCGACGTGCTGCGCGGCGAGCAGCGCCTGGGTTTCGAGATGCCGGCGGCGGAGCCGTCGCAGCTTCGCTACACCGCGCACCAGATCGCGGACATGATCTTCGAGAAGCTGGTCGGCATTCCGGGGGTCTTCAACACCAAGATCGCCTACGTGGCCTCGAAGGGCTACGGGCTGAATCGCACGTACGCGCTGATGATCTCGGACTGGGATGGCGAGAATCCGCGCACGGTAGCCACGTCGCGCGAGCCGCTGATGTCGCCGCAATGGGCGCCGGACCGCAAGCGGCTGGCCTACGTGGGCTACGAGCGCGGCAGGTCCTCCATCTACGTGCACGAGATCGCCACCGGCAAGGTTCGCAAGCTGGTGTCGGAGAAGGGCATCAACGGCTCGCCAGCCTGGTCGCCCGACGGCACCCGCCTGGCCATCACGCTCTCCTACGAGTCCAACCCGGACATTTACGTCGTCGATATCGCCTCGGGCGCGAAGCGCCGCCTGACCCAGACGCAGGGCATCGACACCGAGGCCTCGTGGTCGCCGGATGGTCAGTTCCTGCTGTTCACCTCGGAGCGAGGGGGGCCGCCGCAGATCTACCGGATGACCGCCGACGGCGCGAATCCGACCCGCCTGACATTCCAGGGGCGCCAGAATCTGAGGGCCAGTTATTCACCTGATGGCAAGAACATAGCGCTAGTCAACCTTGACGATAGTCGTTATCGTATTGCGCTACTCGAGGTGGCGACGGGCTCGATGCGACTCCTCAGCGATGGGCGATTCGACGAAGGCCCGAGCTTTGCGCCGAACGGCGCAACGGTGATCTACGCGACGCAGGGTTCCAAGGGAGCGGAACTGGCGACGGTAAGCATCGACGGTCGGGTGCGCCAGCGGCTGCGACAAACGGGAGATGTCCGCGAGCCGGCATGGTCGCCACTGCAGCGATGACCTATTAACAAGCAAGCGGTAATCTCAAACAATATCAAGGAGTTTTCGATGTTAAAGCAGGTCGTTCTGAGCGCCGTAGTGGCGTTTGCCCTGGTTGCAGCCGGGTGCGCGAGCAAGTCCAACAAGAGTGATGCCGTGAGCAGTGCGCCGCCGGACAGCGGTCTGAGCACGAGCGGGGCAAATGATCTGTCCGCGGGTGGCTCGTCGGTTGGAACGGACGACACCTCGGGTCTTGCGCTGGCGGATCGCACCGTCTATTTCGCGTTCGACAGCAGCGACATCGACGGACCAGGGCAGGCGATCGTCGCCCGCTTCGCCAAGTATCTCGCCGCTCACCCGACCGCCAAGCTGCGCCTCGAAGGCCATGCCGACGAGCGCGGTACGCGCGAGTACAACGTCGGTCTGGGCGAGCGTCGCGCCAACGCGGTGCAGTCGGCCCTGATCGCGGGCGGTGCCTCGGCAGCCCAGCTCAACATCGTGAGCTACGGTGAGGAGCGCGCGGCTGACCCCGGCCACGACGAGTCGGCTTGGGCCAAGAATCGCCGCGTCGAAATCGTGCAGCTCTGATCGACCCGATTCCCCAGGAGACCCATGCCATGACGGCTCGCCGCATTTCCGGACTCAGCACTGCAATCGCCCTGGGCCTTCTGGCCAGCGGTTGTGCATCGGATTTCGGCGGGCCGATCAGCAGCTCCTCAAGGACAGCCCTGTCCCCGGAAGAGCGTCGCCTGCAGGACGTCGAAACCAAGACGGCGCAGCTGGTGCGCCGCATGGATTCGATGAACCAGACGCAGATGGATCAGGACCTGGCGCGTGTGCGTGAAGAGATCCGCTTCCTGCGCGGCGACGTCGAGAAGCTGCGCTTCGATCTCGATGGTCGTGATCGCAGCACCAAGGAACTGTTCGCCAATCTCGATCGGCGTCTCAGCCAGATCGAGGCCGGCGGTGCAGCCGCTGCCACCGGAACGGTCGCCACGACCACTCCGGGCACGCTGGCACCGGCGCCGACGCCGAAGGCCACGGTAGCGACGCCGGAGGAAGAGCGGGCCTATCTGGGCACGTTCGACCAGCTCAAGAACGGCAAGTACGACGACGCCATCCGCGGCTTCCGCAGCATGCTCGACCAGTGGCCGCAGGGTCGCTACGCGGACAATGGCTGGTACTGGATGGGCGAGGCGCAAATGGTCAAGCGCGACTTCGCGGGGGCGGCAAACAGCTTCCAGTCCCTGGTCCAGGGTTTTCCGTCCAGCCCGAAGGTCGCCGATGGCCTCTACAAGCTTGGCCTGGCGCAGGTCGAGCTGAAGAAGCCGGTGGACGCAAAGGCGGCACTGCAGCGCGTCATCCGCGAACATCCCAGCACCAACGCCGCGAACCTGGCCAAGCAGAAGCTCGACCAGCTCGGCGGCTGAGGTCGCGATGGACGACGTGGCCCCGGCGCCTGCGGCGGCGGGCCGCGAGAAGCATGGCGGCCCTGTCCGCCTGCGGATCACCGAAATCTTTCTTTCGCTCCAGGGCGAATCGACCCGCGCCGGACTGCCGACCGTATTCGTCCGGCTGACCGGTTGCCCCTTGCGGTGCAGCTATTGCGACACCGCTTATGCCTTCCATGGCGGCCAGTCCCGATCGCTGGATGACGTCCTGTCGGAGGTGCGTACCCACGGCGTGCACCATGTCTGCGTGACCGGAGGGGAACCGCTGGCCCAGCGAAGCTGCCTGGACCTGCTCACCGCGCTCTGTGATGGCGGCTACTCGGTCTCGCTCGAAACCAGCGGCGCGATCGATGTCTCGACGGTCGACCCGCGCGTCAGTCGCATCCTCGACATCAAGACGCCGGGTTCGGGCGAGGAATCGAAGAATCTCTGGAAGAATCTCCAGGCGCTGGACGCGCACGACGAGATCAAGTTCGTGCTGTGCGACCGTGCCGACTACGACTGGGCCCGCAATATCATCGCGCAGCACCGCCTTCCCGCTCTCTGCACGGTGCTGCTGTCCGCCAGTCATGGCCAGCTCGACCCAGCGGTTCTCGCCCAGTGGATCGTCGAGGATCGCCTGCCGGTACGCTTCCAGATGCAGTTGCACAAGCTCCTCTGGGGCAATGTCGCAGGACGTTGACCGGTGACGGGTTCCGACCGCGAGGCAACAGCTCCGAAGGCCGTCGTCCTGTTGTCGGGTGGGCTGGACTCGGCGACCGTCCTGGCGATCGCACGGGCGCAGGGCTTCGAGGTCCACGCGCTGTCGGTGGCCTACGGGCAGCGCCACGTGGTGGAACTCGAGGCCGCGGTGCAGGTGGCGGCCCAGCTCGGCGCGGCAGCGCACCAGGTGATGCACGTGGATCTCGACGTGGTTGGAGGCTCGGCGCTGACCGATCGCAGCATCGCCGTTCCCGAGGCTTCGTCCGAAGGGATTCCCATCACCTACGTGCCGGCGCGCAACACCCTGTTCCTGTCGCTTGCGCTCGGCTGGGCCGAGGTGCTGGGCGCCGCCGACCTCTTCATCGGCGTCAACGCGGTGGACTACTCGGGATACCCCGACTGCCGACCGGAGTTCATCGCGGCCTTCGAACGCCTTGCCCAGATCGCCACGCGGGCCGGAGTGGAGGGCCGGGGTCTGCGCGTGCATGCGCCGCTGCAGCACATGAGCAAGAAGCAGATCGTGCTGAAGGGGACGGCCCTGGGCGTGGATTTCTCGCGGACCGTGTCCTGCTACGCGGCCGACGATGAAGGTCGTGCCTGCGGTCGCTGCGATTCCTGTCGCCTGCGTGCCGAGGGCTTCGTCGCCGCCGGCATCCCCGATCCCACGCGCTATGCCTGAGGCAGCGAGCGCGACCGCGAATCGATGGTGGGTCGTGACAGGTTCGAACTGTCGACCAACTGGTTAAAAGCCAGCTGCTCTACCGGCTGAGCTAACGACCCCCGGGACCACCGCCGCGCAGGCGGGTTTCGAGCGGACGCGAATGATACCGGAAGGTTTCCGTCGATTCGCGGGCGGCAGCCGGCTCCCGCAGGGCGACCCGTCGAAAGTCGGGCAGGGCGAGGCGCCGCCTCCGCTAGTCTGGGCGACGTCCTTTGCTGGTGTCCCCGCGTGATGACCGATATCCCCCGCCGCGCCGACTCGCTGTTCAGCGATCTGCTGCTTCCCGACGAGACGCGCCGCATCCGCAGGCAGGTGCGTGAATTCTGCGAGGACGTGGTGCGCCCGGCTGCGCAGCGCCTCAACACCACGCCGGAGTCGAGGGAAAGTTTTGCGCGGGTCGAATTCGACGCGATGGCCAGGGCCGGCCTGTACAAGATTCCGTATCCCGCCGATGTCGGCGGCCTGGGACTGGAATTCCCCACGCTGGCAACGGCAACCGTCCTGGAGGAACTCGGCTACTACTCACCGAGCCTGGCGTCCGCCCTGTACGACGGGCAGGCCATCCTGGTCGGCAAGACACTGGAGCGCGCGCCGGCACAGCTGCGCGACCACTACCTGCCCAAGCTGATCCGCGGCGAGTTCGTTGGCTGCTTCGCCACCAGCGAACCGGACGCGAGCACGGATCTTTCGGTGAACTCGGTCCAGACCGTCGCCACCCGCACTGCCGGAGGCTGGCGCATCAACGGCAGGAAGCGCTGGATCACCAATTCGCCGGCGGGCGACCTGATCCTGGTGCTGTGCCGTACCGACCAGACGCTCACGATGCTGCTCGCCGACATGCACCACCCCGGCGTGAGCGTGTCCGCGCCGGACCTGAAGATGGGCAACCACGTGCAGCTGACCGCGGACGTCAGCTTCGAGGACGTGCCGGTTGCCGACGATCATGTCGTCGGCACGGTGGGCGGCGGACTGCGCACCGCCATCGGTGCGCTGGTGCTCGGTCGCATGGGAATCGGGGCCATCGGCGTGGCCATGGCCCAGGCCGCGTTCGATTTCTCCACCCACTACATGACGCAGCGCAAGGTGTTCGGCCGGGAGCTGGCGCGCTTCCAGCACTGGCAGTTCCGCTTTGCGGAACACGCGCTGCAGATCGAGATGGCGCGCAATCTCTACCAGAAGGCCGCGATGCGTTACGACCGTGAAGGCAGTTCGGACATCGAGGCGGCCATGGCCAAGATCGCCGGCTCGCGCCTGGCCTGCGACGTGGCCCGGGATGCGATCCAGGTCTGCGGCGCCTACGGATTCGTCCGGACCCTTGCCGGCACCGGCCAGCATTTCCCGTTGGAATCGATCTACCGCGACGCCAAGATCGGCGAGATCTACGAGGGTGCCAACGAGATCCAGAGCTGGGTCATCGCCCGCCATATCTTCGGACGCGAGATGACCGGCTGATCGGCCGGGCGGGGTGGGGCAGACCCTGCTGGCTCCCGCGTCCCGCGCGTGGCCATAATCGGGCGCATCGCGTGCGGCGACACGATCCGCCGACCGCCTGCGGGGACCGGCAGCCCCGGCCCGCACAGACGATGGTCGTGGGAGGAGTGAGCGATGGCCGATGATCGGCAGGACGCGACGCGCGAGCTGGAGATGGTCATCGTCGGTGCCGGCTTCGCCGGGCTGCAGATGCTGCACCGGGCCCTGCGCAGCGGACGCCGCGTGCGGCTCTACGAGGCCGGCAGCGCGGTCGGCGGCACCTGGTACTGGAACCGCTACCCGGGCGCCCGCGTCGATCTCGAAAGTCTCGAGTATTCCCTGTCGTTCTCCGACGAACTGCAGCAGGAATGGGAATGGTCCGAACGCTATGCCGCGCAGCCCGAGCTGCAGCGTTACGCCGAGCACGTCACCGATCGCTTCGGCCTGCGTGCGCACATCCGCTTCGATTCGCGCATCGTCTCGGCCGTGTTCGACGAGGACGCCTGTCGCTGGGACCTGGTCACCAGCCAGGGCGAGAAGCTGCGCGCGCAGTTCTGCGTGATGGCCACCGGCCTGCTGTCGGCGCCGAACCGTCCGCGGATCGAGGGCGCGGAGCAGTTCCGCGGCGTCCAGGTGCAGACCGGCCTGTGGCCGAAGGAGGGCGTGGACCTGGAAGGCCGGCGCGTGTGCGTGATCGGCACCGGTTCCTCCGCCGTGCAGTGCATTCCGGAAATCGCCCGGCTCGCATCGCACCTGACGGTGTTCCAGCGCACCCCGGTGTTCGCCATCCCCGCACGCAACGCGCCGATGGACCCCGACTTCCAGCGTCGCATCAAGGCCGACTATGCGCGGCTGCGCCGCAAGGAGATGGAGGCGCTTGCCGGCTTCGTCTCGCTGAGCTTTCTCGACGATCCGCATCCATCGTGCGGCGCGCTCGAGGTCAGCGAGGAGCAGCGCAAGGCCGAGTATGACCGGCGCTGGGCTGCCGGCGGCCTGTGCTTCTACACCGCGTTCAATGATCTGCTCATCGATGCGAAGTCCAACGAGACGCTCGCCGAGTACGTGCGCGGCAAGATCCGTGAGCGCGTGCACGATCCTAAGACGGCCGAAAAGCTGCTGCCGAAGGGCTACCCGATCCTGACCAAGCGGCTGTGCGCGGAAACCGGGTATTACGAAACCTACAACCGCGACAACGTGACCCTGGTCGACCTGCGCGAAACGCCGATCACCCGCATCGAGGCCGATGGCATCCGCACCACCGATGGCAGGCTGCATGCCTGCGACCTGATCGTCTGGGCAACGGGGTTCGACGCGATGACCGGTGCGATCGATCGCATCGACCTGCGCGGCCGTGGTGGGCGGAGCATCCGGCAGCACTGGGCAGACGGTCTGAGCACCTTCGCCGGCATGATGTGCACGGGCTTTCCCAACATGATCTTCATGAACGGGCCCGGCAGTCCGAGCGCGGTGTTCGCGCCGATCCAGCTGGCCGAATACCAGGCGGACTGGATCGAGCGCTGCGTGGATCACCTGGCCGTTTCGGACAATGACTGCATCGAGCCGACGGCCGAGGCCGAGGCCGAGTGGGTGGCGCATGCCGACGCGGTCGGCGCGATGACCCTGATGCCGTCCTCGAAGAACTGGTACATGGGCGACAACATTCCGGGCAAGCCGCGGCGCATCCTGATCTACATGGGCGGCTTTGCCGCCTACCGCGAGGCCTGCGAGACCGGCGCCGCGCAGGGCTACCAGAAATTCCAGCTCGGCCGCGCGCACAGCGCGATGGCCGGCTGAAGCGGCCACGCATGGTGGCGGCGCGGGTGCCGCCACTACAATCGCCCGTCGCACGATCAGGCCGGATTCCGATGGGCAAGAAGCGCGCGGCCGCTGCGCAGGTGCCCGTGCCGGGTGTGCGGGCAGAACCGACGGAGCCGCCGGGTTTCCAGTTTCCACTGGTCCACACGCCGGGGCTGGACGCGCTCATGCGCGAGTCGCGTCCACCGCTCAAGCTCATCACCGTGGTCGCGCCCACCGGCTACGGCAAGACGGTCTTCGCCGGTGCGGTGTTCGGCCATTTCCGCACGCGGGGCGTGCACGCTTGCTGGATCTCGCTGGACGATCGTGACGACTCGGTCGATCGCGTTCTCGGCCTGCTGGAGGGCGGGCTCGGCGATCCGCACGCGCGGGTCCATCCGACGCAGGCCCTGATCCGCGGCGACGAGCCGACCGAAAAGCGCATCGAGACGCTGCTCGAGATGCTCGCGGGCCTGCCCGATCCCTCGCTGGTGTTGATCGACAATCTCGGCTACTGCACCGACGAGACGCTGGGCTACCTGCTGGACCGGCTCGTGTTCCGCACGCCTTCGTCGGTCAGCTTCCTGTTCTCGAGCACCACCGAGATCCCGATGAACCTGGCACGCGCCAAGCTCGAGGGCCGGCTGCGGGAGCTGCGCTTCGCAGACCTGAGCCTGTCGGCCGCCGGCGTGCGTGATCTGCTCGGCGCCGACTTGTGCGCGCAATTGGGCGAGGCCGGGATCGAGGCCATCGCACGACAGACCGAGGGCTGGCCCGCGGCGGTGCGCCTGGCGCAGATCATCCTGTCCTCCGCGGATCGGCCGCAGGAGGCGCTCGCGCAGTTCTCGGGCGCCGACAAGGATCTCGCCGGCCTGCTCAACCGCCAGGTCCTTGCCGGATTTTCACCGGAGACACGACGCTTCCTGGTGGAGATCGGCCCACTGCGCAGCTTCGGCGTGGAGCTGTGCCGCCATGCCACGGGCGATGCCGATGCCGCGCAGCATCTGGACCTGCTGCTGCGGCGCAACGTGTTTATGATCCCGCTGGATCGCAACCGCAGCCGGTATCGCCTGCACGGGCTGTTCCGCGAATTCCTGGTCGAGGAGGGCCAGCGTGCACTGGTCGCCGAAAGAAGGCGGCAGGTGCTCGAGCGCGCCGCCGAGTGGTGCGAGCGCGCCGGCTCCTGGGAGGACGCCATCGACTACGCCTTGATGGCCGGCTCGGCCGGGCTGGCCAGCGACATGCTGGAGCGCGTGGCGCCGATGTTCGTGCGCGATCGCGGCGACCTGCGCCAGTACATCGAGTGGGTCGAGAAGCTCCGCGCCGGGCGACACCCGATCGGCTGGGAGGCGGATTTCTGGTACGTCTGGGCGCTGGTCTTCCACCGCCGCTACGACACCGCGCGCCAGCAGACCGTGCGCCTGTCACGGCGCCTGGAAGAGGAGCAGGGTGGCGGTGCCGACGCCGCGCAGCTGGCGGATCTCAGGCGTCGCATCGAGGTGATCCGCATCTGCGTGGACATCTTCACCGACCGTCTCGCGGACGGCTGGGAACGCGCGCAGCGCTGGCTCTCCACGCGCGCGGCGGACGATCCGTTCGATGTGGCCACGATCTCCAGCGCGTCCTGCTTCTACCTGTGCGCGGACCATCGCTTCATCGAAGCCCGCCAGCTCATGCGCACCGCGCTGCCGGCGATCGCGCAGGCCAACAGTGCATACGGCGTGGGCTGGGTCGCGTTGCTGACCTCGATCGTCGCGGTCTACCAGGGCGACTACGCCGGCGTGCACGACGAGCTGCTCGCGCTGCTGTCGCGCACGCGCTCGGCACTGGGTGACGATGCGGCCATCACGGGCACCATCGCACTGGTGGCCGCCAAGTGCGCGGTGGAGATGGGCATGGACGCCGAGGCGC
Source organism: uncultured Panacagrimonas sp. (assembly GCA_946481265.1). The sequence goes on from CAMLNE010000035.1 coordinate 16,608, forward strand.
GCGACCTGCTCGCCCAGGGCCTGCGCTGGGCGCACATGCACGGCATTCTCGACACGACGGCGGTGGGACTCGATGCCGCGATCAAGCTGTGGTCGGGCAGCGAGGATGACGCCTTCCCGGTGGCGAACCTGCGCGAGATCGCCAGCGGCTATCCGCCGCGCCTGGGGATGATGCTGTCCTGCATGCTGGTCCAGCGGCTGGTGCGGCTCGGCCGGCTCGACGAGGCGCGTGCCGAGGCCGCGCAGATCGGGCTGATCTCGGCGGGCGCCGATCGGCCCACGCCACCGGTCGAGGCGCTGGAGACGGCACGCGCGCGCGATCTGTACGCGGGCGCGGAGATCGAGCTGCTGATCGCGGGCGGCCAGCTGCGACAGGCCGAAACGCTCGTGGCCGAGCAGACCCGGCTGGCGCGCCAGCAGGGACGCAACGCGCGCCTGGTCGAACTGGCGCTGTGCGAAACGGCGATCGCGATCTGTTCGCACAACCCGCAGCCGGCGACGCGACACCTCGCGCGCGCGGTGAGCCTGGCCGCGAGGCGGCGCATCCTGCGACCGTTCCGTGACCGCGCCGAACTGATTGCCGGGCTGGTCAACGACACCCGGCCGCAGGCCTGGGGCTTCGCGCTGGACGAGGAGCGCCGCTTCTTCGCGGAGATCTGCCGCGGCCTGCCGCTGAGCAACGCCGCGCTGCTCGAGCAGATCGGGCAGACCCAGGGCGAGCGCCAGCTGCTCGAGACCCCCACCGCGCGCGAACTCGAACTGCTCGGCCTGATCGAGGCCGGCCTGTCCAACCAGCAGCTGGCCGATCGTCTCAGCGTCTCGGTGGCCACGGTCAAGTGGCACCTCTACAACCTCTACACCAAGCTCGGTGTCTCCAGTCGCTCCGCGGCGCTGGCACGCGCCCGTGCGCTGAACCTGCTGGCGCGGTAGCACCCCGTCCTGCGGGCACGCGCACCGGCCAAACTATGGATTGGGTCGGCCGGGTCCGGCCCGGTCCAGGATGCAGGGGTAGACGGCGCCAAGACCCGTCGCCACGCGAGCGAGGCCCCCATGCTGGATTACTTCAAGTACCTGCTGTCTCCGGTGATCCTGGCGATGCATGCCTACGGCCTCTGGCTTGGCGGCAACTACGCCTGGCTGGGACTGGCGGTGCTGCTCGGCGTGCTGTTCCTCGATGCGTTCCTGCCGCGCGACTACTCGATGCGCGACCAGCGCTACGTACGCATCTACGACACGATCTGCGCGCTCACGGTGCTGGCGAGTTTCGCCAACATCTTCTTCTACGCCTGGCTGGTCGGCCACGACCACTTCGCGACCACCCCGGCGCAGCTCGGTGCCTTCATCAGCATGGTCTTCGTCGGCTTCGTCATCGGTGCGCCACCGGTGCACGAGCTGTTTCATCGCGAGGAATTCGTGCTGCGCTGGCTGGGGCGAATCGGGCAGTGCCTGATCTACGACCCCTGGCGCGAGATCACCCACGTGGTCACGCACCACATGCGCGTGGCCACGCCGGACGATCCGGACTACGCGCGCAGGGGAGACACGGTGTACGGCCACATCCTGCGCACCTTCCCGGGCCAGTGGAAGGAGGCTTATCACCTCGAGAAGATGATGTGGACCAAGCGTGGCCGGAAGTGGTTCGACCCGCGCAACGCCTGGGTCTACAAGGCGGCGACCCTGCTCCTGTTCACCACCCTGCTGTACGCGCTCGGCGGCGCGATGGGCGCGCTGCTTGCCGTGCTGAGCCTGCTGCTGGGGCCGCGCATGATGCTCGAGGTGTTCAACTACGTGAATCATTACGGGCTGATCTCGGCCACGCCCGGCCGCTTCGAGAAGCACCACACCTGGAATCACATCACGCCGCTGACGCGCATCCTGGCGCTGGAGATCACCAACCACGCCGGCCATCACGAGGACAGCTACAAACCCTTCTACAAGCTCGAGCCGGACACCAACGGGCCGGTGCAGCCCCAGTTCCTGCTGGTGGTCCTGCTGGCCCTGGTGCCACCGCTGTTCTTCATGGCCATCAAGCCGCTGCTCAAGCACTGGGACCAGTACTACGCGACCACGCAGGAGCGCGAGATCGCACAGCGCGAGAACGAGCGCGCCGGCTGGCACGAACTCAACCGGCCCGATCCCGCCCGCGATCTTCCAGCCGGCATCTGGAGGGCGGCATGAGTCGCCGCCTTCGGGAAGCGCGCTTCCGGATTGCCACCCTGCGGTCACGGGCTGAGGGATGAACGCGCCCGCGGCGTCCGGCAGCGATCTCTGCCGCATCACCGTCCGTGGCCGGGACGGCGGCGAGGAGGTCTTTGATGTCAGGCGCCACGATCTGCTGCTGAAGGGGGCTATCGCGCAGGGCGTCGACTACCCGCACAACTGCCGCGTCGGGGTCTGCGGGACCTG
>CAMLNE010000036.1 GCA_946481265.1 uncultured Panacagrimonas sp.
CCGGCTATCCGGCCGAGATGCTGGAGCTGGACGCCGACCTCGAGGCCGACCTGGGTATCGACTCGATCAAGCGCGTCGAGATCCTCGGCGCGCTGCGCAAGGGTCTGCCGGCGGCTGCCGGCGTGGCGCTGCAGGGCCGCATGGAAACGCTCACGCGATCGCGCTCGCTGCGCGCCATCCTGGTCGAGATCGCCGACCTGGCCGCTACGCCCGCCAACGCCCCCCTCACGACGGCAACCGTCGCCGCCCTGCTCCCGGTGACGGCGGTTGATCCGCGCGCGCTGCTGCTCGGCGTCGTCGCCGAACGCACCGGCTATCCGGCCGAGATGCTGGAGCTGGACGCCGACCTCGAGGCCGACCTGGGCATCGACTCGATCAAGCGCGTCGAGATCCTGGGCGCGCTGCGCAAGAACCTGCCACCGGCCGTCGCCGATGCGATGGCAGCACGCATGGAGACGCTGACGCGTGCGCGCAGCCTGGCCGCGATCCTCGCGCAGCTTCCGGCGGCGATCGAAGAAACCGTTGCGCCCGTCACCCCCGATGCGGCTGCCGTGCCGGAACCGACGGCGGTCCCGGTGCCCGCGGATTTGCGCGGGCGCCTGCTCGAGGTGGTGGCCGAGCGCACCGGCTATCCGGCCGAGATGCTGGAGCTGGACGCCGACCTCGAGGCGGATCTGGGCATCGACTCGATCAAGCGGGTGGAGATTCTCGGCAGCCTGAAGCGCGCGGCCGGCGCCGGCCTGGCGAGCGTCATGGGCGCGCGCATGGAACGGCTCACGCGGGCGCGCTCGCTGGCGCAGATCCTGGCCGAGCTGGAGGCGCCAGCAGCAGAGATGGCGCCGCCCGCGGCAGCCGCTGCCCTGTCGGCGGTGCAGCCGGCCAGCATCGAGTCGGCCACCGTGCCGCGCTACGTCGTGAAGGCCGTCCCGGCACCGCGCGCCGAACGCGTGCTGCCGCCGAACGGGCTGGTGCTGGTGCTCGCGCCCGAGCACGCCGTTTCCCGGCACGTGCTGAAGGCGCTCGCCGCGCGCGGACTGTCGACGGTCCACATCACGCAAAGCGACGGCGACGCGATCCGCGAGGCCATCGCCGGCGCGCGCAGGACCCACGGCGCGGTAGGTGGGCTGCTGCACCTGCACGGCCTCGCCACGGATGCCGCGGCCAGCCTGGATGACTGGCGCCAGCTGTATCGGCGCGACCTGCTGAGCCTGTTCCACGCTGCGCAGGCCTGCCTGGCGGAGCTGCCGCAGATGCGCCTGATCGCGGCCAGCCGCCTGGGCGGCACCTTCGGCCGCGATGCGGTCGGCGCCGGCGCCCCGATCGCCGGCGGCGCCAACGGCCTGCTCAACTGCCTGCGCGCGGAATTCCCCACCGCCTGCGCCCGTGCTGTCGATTTCGACGGCCAGTCCGACGCCGAGATCGCCGGCCTGCTGGTCGCCGAACTGCTCGCCGACACGGACGAGCCCGAGGCCGGCTACATCGGCGTCGAGCGCTTCGGCGGGCTCACGCTCGAGGAGCCACTGGTGCCCAATCCCTTCGGTGATGCGGTCGCGCCCGCTGCGGACTGGGTGCTGCTGGCCACCGGCGGCGCACGCGGCATCACCGCGGAGATCATCGAGGAGCTGGCCTGTCCCGGCATGCAGCTGGTGCTGGTCGGACGCACCGCCGAGCCGGCCACCGAGGATCTCGCGCTGGCCACGCGCACGACCGAGGACGAGGTCCGCAAGCACCTGCTGTCGACCCGCCTTGCGCGCGGCGAGAGGCCGAAGCCGGCGGATGTCGAACGCGCGCTCGCGCGCGTCATGACCGACCGCGAGATCCGCGCCAGCCTCAAGCGCCTGCGCGCGACCGGCGCCACCGTCGACTACGTGCCCTGCGATGTGCGCGACCCGCTCGTCTTCGGCGGTCTGCTCGACCGCCTGTACGAGCGCTTCGGCCGCATCGACGCCGTGCTGCACGGCGCCGGCGTGATCGAGGACAAGCGCCTGGGCGACAAGACGGCCGACTCCTTCGAGCGCGTGCTCTCGACCAAGCTCGATCCGGCCTTCGTGCTGGCGCAGAAGCTGCGCCCGGAATCGCTCAAGGTGCTGGCCTTCTTCACCTCGGTCGCCGGCCGCTACGGCAACCAGGGCCAGGCCGATTACGCCGCCGCCAACGAAGCGCTCAACCGCCTGGCCTGGGACCTGCACCGGCGCTGGACCCAGGCGCGCGTGATCTCCATCAACTGGGGTCCCTGGGACGCCGGCATGGCCAGCGAGGGGGTCAAGCGCGCGCTGCGCGAACGGGGCATGGAACCGATCCCGGTCGCGGCGGGCCGCCGCTTCTTCCGCGAGGAACTCGAACACGGTCCTCGCCACGAGGTCGAGCTGGTGGCCGGGCGCGGCCCCTGGGGCCAGCGCGCGGAGGATCTCGCTGCGCCGCCGTGGACGCTCGAAGAGGTCTCGATGGAATCGGGTGGCGTGGTCAGTGCCCGCCTGAGCCTGGAGCCGGATGCGCAGGCGGCCGACCACCAGGCGCTGTCCGCCGCGATCCGGCAGCTCGTCGCGATCGGCTGGCGTGGCTGGAGCGTGACCGAGCTGCGCGAGTTCCGCGCCCCGGCGGCACCCGTCACGGAAGGTCGGCTGCGGGCGCGCGCCGCCGCGCACTCGGAGCCCGAGGCCCAGGCGGTCACCGTGGAGCTCACCGCGGCGGACAGCCGCGAAGTACTGGCGCGCGCCACGGTCATCCTGCGGCGCAGCGAGGACGCCCCGCTCAGCCAGCCGGCGGCGCCGTGAGCGGGCCGCTGCAGATCGCGATCGTCGGCCTCGCCGGCTGCTATCCGGAAGCGCGTGATGCCCGTACCTACTGGCGCAACATCCTGGCGCGGGTCGATGCGGTCACCGACGCGGATCCCGACTGGATCGGACCGTACTTCGAGGAGAACACCACCGCCGACGATCGCACCTACACGGTCAAGGGCGGCTTCCTGCGCGACCTGGCGCGCGTCGATCCGCAGGCCTTCGGCGTCATGCCGAGTGTCGCCGCCGGCAGCGATCCCGATCACCTGATCACGCTCAAGCTCGCGCGCGACGCCCTGGCCGACGCCGGATACCTCGAGCGCGCCTTCGACCGCGAGCGCGCCGGCATCATCATCGGCCGCGGCACCTACGGGAACCGTGCGCTCGGCGGCATGCTCGCGCGCGGATTCTTCTTCGACCAGATGCTCGAGGTCGTGCAGCGGCTGCGTCCGGATTTCAGCGACGCCGACCTGCGCGAGTTGCGCGCCGCCTTCAAGCAGCAGCTGCCGCCGCACACCGGTGAGCACGTCGGCGTGCTCACGCCCAACGTGATCGCCGGGCTGGTTGCCAACCGCCTCGACCTGATGGGGCCGAGCTACATCGTCGATGCGGCCTGCGCCTCGACGATGATGGCGCTGGAGGCGGCGGTGCGCGAGCTGCAGTCGGGGCGCTGCGACCTGATGCTCACCGGCGGGGTCCACTCCCACACGCCGCCGCAGCTGTTCATCCAGTTCTGCCTGATCAACGCGCTGTCGCGCGGCCGCATCCGGCCGTTCCAGAAAGGCGCCGACGGCACCCTGCTCGGTGAAGGCGCCGGCCTGCTGGTGCTCAAGCGCCTGGCCGATGCCGAACGCGACGGCGATCGCGTCTACGCCGTGATCCAGGGCATCGGCACCGCCTCCGACGGCCGGGCCAAGGGCCTGCTCGCGCCCCGCCTCGAGGGCCAGGTGCTCGCCATCCGCCGCGCCTACCAGAGCAGCGGCATCGACCCGCACTCGATCGACCTGATCGAGGCCCATGGCACCGGCACGCCGATCGGCGATCTCACCGAGATCCAGGCGCTGTCGGCGGTCTTCGGCGGACGCGGCGCCGGACCGAAGATCGCGCTGTCGGCGGTCAAGTCGATGATCGGCCACTGCATGCCCGCCAGCGGCGCGGCGGCGCTGATCAAGACCGCGCTCGCGCTGCATCACAAGGTGCTGCCGCCGATGCTCTGCGACGAGCCGGATCCGGAACTGCACCTCGAACGCACGCCCTTCTACATCAACACCCAGGCACGGCCCTGGCTGCATGGGCAGGAGACCCCGCGCCGGGCGGCCGCCGACGCCTTCGGTTTCGGCGGCATCAACTCGCACGTGATCCTCGAGGAGCATGCACCGACCGCGCGCAGCACCTCGGTGAGCGTGCTGCACGCGCCGGGACGATCGGAACTCGTGCTGCTGGGCGCCGCTTCGGCGGCGGAGCTGGCGGCGCGTGCGCGCCAAGCGCTCGCCCACCTGCGCGGCGCGCAGCCCGCCACGCTCGAGCAGATCGCGGCGGCCTGCGCCCGCATCGCCCAGGGTGAGCACCGCCTGGCGCTGGTCGCGACCGGCAGCGAAGACCTGCAGAAGAAGCTCGAGGAGGCGATCGGCCGCCTCGAGGGCGCGGATTGCGCCCCGTTCCGCACGCGCGGCGGCGTCCACTACGGCGTCGGCGCGGCGCCCGGCAAGCTGTGCTTCCTGTTCCCGGGCGAGGGCTCGCAGTACCCCGGCATGCTCGCGGACCTGTGCATGTCGTTTCCATCGGTGCGCGACTGGTTCGACGTGATCGAGCAGAACGCGATCGGTCGCGGCGCCGAATCGCGTGCGGCCATCCTCTACCCGGCCCCCACGCTGCTCGACGAAGAGCAGCGCCAGCGTCTCGAGCGCAGGCTGTTCGACATGGACGTGGCGGCCGAAAGCGTCTTCGCCGCCAGCCTGGGCCTCTACGCCCTGTTCAGCGAACTCGGCTTCCAGCCGCAGGCCCTGCTCGGTCACAGCACCGGCGAGAACACCGCACTGGCGGTGTGGACGCGCGGCGCGACCGAGCATCGCGGCCGCATCCTCGAGGCGGTCCGCTCGCTCGGCGCGCTCTACCGTCGGCTCGATGCCGGCGGCCAGATCCTCTCCGGAACCCTGCTCACGGTCGGCGCGCTCAAGCCCGCGACGCATGCCGCGCTGCTGGCCGACAGCGGCGAACTGGTGGTGGCGATGGACAACTGCCCCAACCAGCTCGTGCTGTTCGGATCGCCGCAGGCGGCGCAGCGTCTACAGGAAAAACTCGCCGCCGAGGGCGCGGTGTGCGCGGCCCTGCCCTTCGGTCGCGCCTACCACACGCCGGCCTTCCGGCCGATGGCCGAGGCGATCCTCAAGTACTACTCGAGCATCGAGATCGCCGAGCCCCTGGATGGCATCGATCTCTACAGCGCCTGCAGCACCGCCACCTTCCCTCGCGACACGGGCGGCATCTGCGCGCTGACCGCGCGGCAGTGGGAATCGCCGGTCCGCTTCACGCAGACGATCCGGCGCCTGCATGACGACGGCTACCGGGTCTTCGTCGAACTCGGGCCGAGCGGAAACCTGACGTCCTTCGTCGGCGACATCCTGCGCGGCCACACCGACGTGCTGGCCCTGGCGAGCAACAGCCGTCGCAAGGCGGGCGTCGACCAGCTGCACGCCACGCTGGCCCAGCTGCACGCCGCCGGCGTGCGTTTCGACGCCGGGCGCCTGTTCGCCAACCGCGACCTCGACGCGCCCGACCTGCTCGAGGCGCCGCGGGCGCCGGGACGCGCGCTGCAGCCGCTCACGCTGCGCATGCCCACGGTGCGACTGCCGGAGAAATTCGCCCGCCCGCTGCCGGCAGGCGCAGCGGCCGTACCCGTCGCCGCTGCCACACCGGCGACCGTTGCCGCGACGGCGGCATCCGCCGATCCGCGCAGCGCGGCGCTGCAGGCGCACTTCGCGCTCATGCAGGAATTTCTGGACAGCCAGGCGCGCGTGATGGGCCTGGCCGGCGTCGCCGCTGCCGTCGGCGGGGCGCATGCCCCGGCGCCGCTCGCGCCCTCGCCCATGCCGATGGCGACGACGCCGGTGGATCCCGACTTTCCCCTGCTCGGCCGCGAGGTGACGATCCAGGACGGTCGCCTGGTCGCCGAACGCGAGTTCGACCTGGCGCACGACCTCGTGCTGCTCGACCACGCGATCGGGGCCCGGCCCTCGACTCGCGACCTCGCGCTGCGCCCGCTGTCGGTGATCCCCTTCACCTTCAGCATGGAACTGATCGCCGAGGCGGCGGTGCGGCTGGACGGTCGGCCCGGACAGGTGGTCGTCGCCGTCGAGAACGCACGCGGCAGCCGCTGGCTGTCGCTCGACGATGGGCGCACGCGCCTGCGCATCGTGGCGCAGCGCGAAACCGGCGAGGGCCCGGTCGGCTGCCGTGTCTTCCTGCTCGGCGCCACGATGCCGGCCGAGGGCATGTTGGTCTTCGAGGGCAGCGTGCGCCTGGCCGGACACTACCCGGCGGCGCCTGCGGCCCCGGCATGGCCGTCCACGGACAGCGAGCCTCCGCACTGGCACACGCCGGGCAACGTCTACCGTCACGGCATGTTCCACGGCCCGCGCCTGCAGGGCTGCACGCAGGTGCGCCGCTGGGGCCCCGGCGGCATGGAGGCGAATCTCGCCGCGCTGCCCACCGACCACTACTTCGCGGGCGTGACCACGCCGCGTTTCCAGTTCGATGCCGCGCTGCTCGACGCCGCCGGCCAGCTCGCCGGCTTCTGGCTGCGCGAGCGCCATGCCGACGTGCGCAACTGCTTTCCCTTCCGCGTGCGCTCACTGCAGCTGTATGCGCCCCCGCCGCCGGGCGGGACACCGGTGGAGTGCCGCGGCCGCATCCGCATGGAGGGGGCGACGCAGCTCGAGGCGCGCTGGGACCTGCTCGATCGCAGCGGCCGCCTGCTGATGCGGGCCGATGGCTGGGAGGACCGCGTGTTCAGCGTGCCGGACCGCTTCGCCGCCTTTCGCGCCAATCCTTCCACCGCGCCGCTGAGCAGCCCGGCCCTGGCCGATCGCCTGCCGTCGGAGCTTTGCCTGCGTCACCTGCTGCCGCTGCCCGCCGGCCTGCTCGAGGATGGCGGCGGCATCTGGATGCGCGTGGTCGCCCACATGTGCCTGGGCGCCGAGGAACTGCGCGACTTCGCGGCGCTGCCGGCGCGCGGACCGCGTCGCGAGGAATGGCTGCTCGGTCGCCTGGTGGCCAAGGATGCGGTGCGCGACTGGTATCGCCTGCGCTGCCAGGTCCAGCTCGCGCCCGCCGACGTCCAGATCCTTGCCGATCCCGGCGGTGCACCGCGTGTGCATTGCACCGCCGTGGCGATGGCGCCGCCATGCGTGTCCCTGTCCCACAGTCGCGGGCATGCCTGCGCCGTGGCCGGCGATGCCGGCGTGAGCATCGGGCTGGACTACCAGCGCATCGAGAACCTGCGTCTCGAGGCGCTGGTGCAGGGCGCGCTGGTACCGGAAGAAGTGGCCCTGATCTCCACCGAGCTGCCGGCCGAGCGCCTGCGCCGTGCCACCGCGCTGTGGACCGCCAAGGAAGCGGCGGCCAAGGCCGCCGGCACCGGCCTGCTCGGTCGGCCGCGCGACTGGGTCGTGGTCGCCGCACGCCTGGATCGCCGCGCCGACGAACCGACCGTTGCTCGCGTGCGCCACGCCGGGCGCGATCACGACGTGGCGCTGCACTTCGACCCCGACAACAACGCCGTGCTCGCGCTATGCGTGGCGCAGGCCGGCGCCGACGTGGTATCCCCCCACCCCAGTACCGAAACACCGACCTGAAGACGTGACGACCGCAGCCAGCCCCAGCTCGACCCGCACCCTGTTCATCGGCCTCGATGGCTGCACCTTCACGGTGCTCGACCAGCTCACGCAGGACCTGCCGGGCGAAGGCATCACGATGCCGTTCCTGAAGTCCCTGATGGAACGTGGCGTGCGCGCCAAGCTGCGCTCCACGCCCAATCCCCTGACGCCGCCAGCCTGGTGCTCGATCATGACCGGGCGCAATCCCGGCGAGCACGGCGTGTTCGACTTCATCCGTGCCGAGGACAAGGGCGGCGAGGTGTTCTGGACCCTGTACGACGCACGCGACATCGACGCGGAAACGATCTGGTCGATCTGCTCGCGCCGGAACCGCAGCGTCGCCGCGCTCAACTTCCCGCTGACCGCGCCGGCACCCGAGGACCTGAAGGGCTCGATCGTGCCCGGCTTCATCCCGGCCAAGCACCTGCGCCGCAACACGCATCCGCGCGAACTGTTCGAGCGCATCAAGACCGAGATTCCCGGCTTCGATCCCAAGGAACTGGCCTGGGACTTCGACAAGGAAAAGCAGGCGATGGAGTCGCTGTCGGCAGACGAGACGGCGCAGTGGGTGCGCTATCACCTGCCGCGCGAGGAGCAGTGGTTCCGCGTCGCGGAATTCATCCTGCGCAAGGATGCACCGGAACTGATGGCCGTCATGTTCGATGGCACCGACAAGATCCAGCACCAGGCCTGGCCGTGGCTGGACCGCAGCCTGCTGCCGGCGCAGCCGCAGGATCACGACCGCCTGATGCGGCAGGTCTGCCTGGAGTACTTCCGCAACCTGGACGGTTATATCGAGAAGCTGGTGACCATGGCGGGGCCGCACACCCAGGTGTTCTTCGCCTCCGATCACGGCTTCACGGCGTCCACCTTCGTGCTGCGCATCAACACCTTCCTCGCCGAGAAGGGCTACCTGGCCTGGGCGCAGAACGACGGCAGCGACATGGCCGCGCGGCGCGAGAACGCCGACTTCGCCAACCTGGACTGGTCGAAGACCACGGCGTACTGCCGCACGCCCTCGTCCAATGGCATCCATATCCGTGTCGCCGAGAAGCCCGGCGATCCCGGCATCGCGCCGGACGACTACGAGGCGTTCCGCGACAGGCTGATCGCCGACCTGCTCGGGCTGCGCGATCCGCGCAGCGGCGAGCCGGTGATCGTCGACGTGCTCAAGCGCGAGGACTGGTTCCCGGGCACCCACATGAAGCGCGCCTGCGACCTCACCCTGGTGCTGCGCGATCATGGCTTCGTGTCGATCAAGAACTACACGCCGGCCGTGGTCGACCGTCCGCACGCGGCGGGCACCCATCATCCCGACGGCATCTTCATGGCCGTCGGGCCGGGCATTCCCGCCGCCGGCATGGTCGGGATGCGCCAGATCGTGGACGTGGCGCCGACCCTGCTCTACAGCGCGGGCATCGCGGTGCCCTCCGACTTCGAGGGCGAGGTTCCCCGGACCTTCTTCAGCGCGGAGCACTTCGCGGCGAATCCGGTCAAGCAGGGCGCGCGCACGCGGCCATCGAAGCGGCGCCAGCTCGACCAGGAAATGGACGCCGGCGAAAAGCAGCAGATCATCGAGCAGCTGCAGATGCTCGGATACATGGAATGACGGGATCGGCACCAGACGCCATGGGTCCCGAGGCGCTGCGCGCGCGCGGGCTGATGATCTCCGGCGCATCCCAGATGCGCGGCGAACTGCGCTACGAGCGCCCGGCCTGGGTGTTCGGCCACCGGCTGAAGAACTGCACGGTCGGCGCGTTCACGTTCTTCAACGCGGCCGGCTCGACCAGTGCCTACCGCGTGCGCTTCGGGCGCTACTCGCAGATCGGCGAGTCCTCCATCATCGGACCGCCCGAGCATCCGCACGACTGGTTCAGCAACCATCCCTTCGCCTTCACCCGTCCCACGCACCTGCCGAGCATGTACCAGATGCCGGAATTCGTGCGCCTGGCACCGGATGAATCCGACGGCCCCTCGTTCGCCGAACAGGCACCGAACGACACCGTGATCGGCCACGAGGCCTATGTCGGCGCCAACTGCTTCATCAAGCGCGGCGTGACGATCGGCGACGGCGCCGTGATCGGCGCGCGCAGTCTGGTGACACGCGACATCCCGCCCTATGCCGTGGCCGTGGGCTCGCCCGCACGGGTGATCCGCCTGCGCTTCGCCGAAGACCTGGTGCAGCGCTTCCTCGCGCTGCAGTGGTGGCGCTTCGACCTGGCGCCGTGGAAGCGCAGCGTGGACTTCTCCCAGGTGGAGGCGACGCTCGCGTTCCTGGAGGAGCGCAAGGCCGGCGGCGAACTCCAGCCCCTGCGACCGGACAGCTATCGTCTGCGCGGATCCGAGCAGGATCTCTGCGCCGAGAAACTCGACCAGCCTCTCTTCTTTTCCGAGTCGACGTCATGAACGCCGCCAGTGACCGCTACACGCAACAGCTCGCCACCCTGCTCGAGGACTTCACCCAGGACTGGGATCGCACCGCCGAGGGTCCGATCACGCGCGAGACGCGCCTGTTCGCCGACCTCGGCTTCGAATCGATCGACATCATCCAGCTGATCGTGGCGATCCAGGAGGAGGTGGTGAAGCGCAACCTGCCCTTCGACACCCTGATGATGAAGGACGGCCGCTACGTCGACGATCTCACCGTCGGGCAGATCGCCGATCACCTCGCCCGGCAGGTCGGCTGAATGGGCTACAGCGTGGTCAAGGGCGTGCGCCTGGCCTGGCAGCAGATGGGCGAAGGCCCGGACCTGGTGCTGCTGCACGGCCTGGCGGCGAACCGTGCGTTCTGCTTCCCACTGGCCGCGCGGCTGCGCAGCGAGTACCGCGTCACGCTGTTCGATCTGCGCGGTCACGGCTACAGCGAGCGCGCGCCGGACGGCTACACGAGCATCGACATGGGCCGCGACCTGCTGGGCGTGATGGACACGCTGGGCATCGCGCAGGCCAGCGTTGCCGGCCATAGCTACGGCGGTGGCGCAGCGCTGGAAGCCGCCGTGCTGGCACCCTCCCGCTTCGAGCGCCTGGCCCTGCTCGACGTGCGCGTGCAGGCGCTGCAGCCGCAGATGCGATTGCAGGACCTGGGGACGCTCTCGGCATTCGAGCAGGCCGTGCTCGATCGCAGCGGCGGCGCGCTGGCCGCGGCCGGCGAGACGCAGATCGGCCTGCGTTTCCTCGAAGAGGCTGCGCGACAGAAGTGCGCGGGCTTGGCCTTCGACGGACAGGACGAGTTCATCCCCTTCGGGGCGGGCAACGGCGCACTCAGGACGGCGACCGCCTGGCTGGAGTTGCTCGATCGCACCCGCGCACGGGCGGACTTCACCGTTCCGGGCGCTTCGGCGGCGCAGATCGCCGCGCTCGATGTGCCGGTGCTGCTGATGTATGGCGAGCGCTCGCGCTGCTGGCCCTCGGCGCGGGCCCTGGTGAGCGCGCTGCGCCGCGCGGAACTCGTGACCGTGCCGGGCGCCGGGCACTTCTTTCCCCTGAGCGAATCGGCATTCACGCTCGAACACCTGCGCCGGTTCCTGCAATCGCCGCTGGAGATCACCGCATGAGGCTGCCCGCACCTGCCCATCCCGCCGCCCGGACCCGCTGGGTCGGCGTCGCCATGCTCTGCATCGCCCTGCTCGCACTGTGCACGTCCGGCGCCGGATGGGCGGGAGCGGCGAGCAGCGGCACGCTGCAATGGGAAGGCATGGAACGCGGCTACCGGCTGTTCGTCCCGTCCGGCTACCGGCAGGGAACGGCCACCCCGCTGGTGGTGGCGATGCACGGCGGCCTGGGCACCGGCGAGATCTTCGCCTCGCAGTCCGGCTTCGACGCGGTGGCGGAGAAGAACGACTTCCTGGTGCTGTATCCGGACGGCTACAAGCGCGGCTGGAACGCCGGCAGCTGCTGCGGTGCGCCGATGAAGCAGAACGTCGACGACGTCGGCTTCATCGGCGCGCTGGTGACCCGGATCCGCCAGCAGTACAGCGTGGATGCCCGCCGCATCTACGGCACCGGCTTCTCCAACGGCGCGATGCTCGCGTATCGCATCAGCTGCGAGACACCCGACCTGTTCGCCGCCATCGCGCCGGTGTCCGGCGGCCTGATGACGCCGACCTGCGAGTCGAAGCAGAAGGTTCCCGCCCTGCTCGTGCAGGGCCTGCTCGACAAGAACATCCCCTGGGACGGCGGCAGCTACGACGGTACCTATCGCCGCTCCATGAAGGAACAGGTCGAACTGCTCGCCCGTCGTTCCGGCTGCTCGGCGAAGGAGAAGGTCACCGAGAGCGGCGAGGACTTCGAGTGCCGGACGCTCGAGTCCTGCGAGGGCGGCAGCGAGGTGAGCTGGTGCCGGCTCGACACCGTTGGCCACCAGTGGGCCGGGGGCAAGACCTACCTGCGCCTGCTGCTCGGCCCCAACAACGACCGCTTCCACACCAGCGAACGGATATGGACCTTCTTCAAGCGCCATCGACGCGACGCGGCGGCCCGGCCGTGAGCGGTGTGACGACAGTCGCTGGAGCGGCCGGCGGACTCGGTCGCCTCGCGCTGTCGGCCGGGCTCGCGGTCGCGCTGCTGTTCGCCAGCGGCTGCACCTCGGAGAAGCCCCAGATCGACGACGACCCGCTTCCCGGCGAGCCGGATGCGCCGGATCCGATCTTTCCGGGCGTGGTCAGCCAGGGCTGCGACTGGGCCCTGATCTACGACCCCGCGCGGCCTGGCGGCAACAGCGCCTTCCCCGACAAGGGCGCGCGCTACTGGATCGCGATCGTCAGCGGTGGCGTCCCGGCCGGCTCGAAGCTGCGCGTGAACGGCCAGTACCCCGACGCCCGCTACTCCTCGCTGCAGATCTACGACGGCTACCTGGCCACGCTCGACTCGCTGTCGGATTTCCAGATCGTGCCGGATCCCGGCAACAGCAACCCGTTCCTGGACCAGACCCGGCCATCGGGCTCCGACCACGGCGGCGATTACACGGCGCGTGTCCATATCGGCGTGAACCGGCCGGCCATGCCCGAGCAGAACGCGATGTATCGGCCGCCGGCCCTGCTCGGCGGGCACGTGGCGCGCCGCACCGCGCTCGCCTACCGCACCTACCTGCCCGAGGGCGGCAACCAGGGCCGCGTCGCCCTGCCCCGCCTGACCCTGGAGACGCCGGACGGCGAGTTGCCGCTGGCCAATGCCGCCGACGCCACGGTGTGTGCGCAGATCGCCGCCAACCTGCGACAGGACGGCGCGCGCCTTCCCGGATCCGCCAATGCGCTCGATCCGCTGCCGCCCGCCGCACGACCCGTGTTCCGCCGTTTCGACGGCGCGCTGGGCACGGGCACCGGTGGCCAGGGCGTCGGCTTCAACCGCGACAACGGCTTCATGTACGCCAAGACCGGCTCCGGGTATGCACCGCTGCTGCTGGTGCGGGCCCGCGCCCCGAGCTACACGACCCAGCCGGCCGCCGGCACCGTCCCGCAGGTCCGCTACTGGTCGATCTGCGAGGCCAGCTTCAATACCCAGATGGTGAGTTCCTGCGTCACCGATCGCGGCGCGGCGCTCGACGATGCGGGGTACTACACGGTCGTAGTCTCCGCCAGCCAGGACCGGCCATCGATCCTGGACTCGGTGCCGGGCTACGCCTGGCTGGAGCGCAATCCCGACCGGGTCGGCGTGGTCACCATGCGCGAACTGCTGGCGCACCCGACCTTCGCGCAGGCCACGGTCAATGTCGATCTCACGCACCCTGCCCCGCAGGTCAAGGGCGAGTACCAGCCGCTGGCCACGTACTGTTCGGCGGCGGTGTTCTCGGAGGCTGCGGCGCAGGGTCCGGCAGCGGCGTTCGAGGCCTGCCAGGCCTCGCGGCAACTGCTGCCCTAGCCCGCATTTCTCACAGGTCGCCGGAGAATCCGCTTCAATCTACTGATCTGAGTGCGATGTTCGGGCTGCGCGCCGGAAACAGAGTGTCGCCTGGATTCTCCGGCTGGATCGGCGCTGGCCTGTCTGCGGCGCGCATCGCTTGGGACTCACTCACCCCATAGAACCACTATGGGGTTCGCTCCGTCCCGGCGCGCTGCACGTCCTCGACGCACGGCCATCGCTCGATCCCCCTGTGAGAAATGCGCGCTAGGACGTGTGCCGCAGCGCGTGCACGGTGCGCCGCGCGTGCCATGCATGCCGTACGCGCGGGGGTGGCGCCATCGCGCGTCCCCTTCGACTCGCACCGCTTGTGGGCGCGGCGATCGCCGGGCGTGATCGCGGGCGGCGCAGCCTTGCGCGCCGACGCCGACCGGCCGCTCATCGATAGCCGTAGCGTCGCGCCAGCTCGCGTACCGCCGGGTCGAAACCGCCATCGCCAGGCTGCCAGGGCGGCGCCAGGTCCAGGCTGGTCGCGGCCGCCAGTTCCTTCACCTTGTCCGCGATCGGCTCGAGCACCTCGGCCTCCAGCCCGTGTGGTGCCGTCGCCGGTCCGTAACCGGCAAAGTTCCATCCTTCCGGCTCGGCCATCGGCGCCAGGTCGGCCGGATCGATCGATAGGCCCAGCCACGCACAGATCTCCGACAAGGCTCCGACCTCGTCGTGCTCGACATCCTCGCAGCGCAGGCGACGTGCGGCATCGGGTGGCAGGCGGCCGAGCAGTTCGCCGAGATTGCGGTTGCAGCGCAGCCAGGGAATCTGAGGGTCGACCTGCGCCGGCCGGAAGCCGTGGTCCTTGAAATCCTGCGGGACGAACAGCCTCGATCTGGCCCAGGCATCGAGCAGGCATCCCTGTTCCCAGGGATGACGCACCAGGTGGATCAGGGCACAGGACGGAAGCTGCGTGGCAAGGCGCTGCAGATCCATCGGGCGCAGCGCCGATTCGCTGTCGGGCACCAGCAGGCGGCGGGGTGCGGCGCGCGCGGCCAGGTGCAGCGCGACCTCGGCGGTCGGCATATCGCGTCGCTGCTCGAGCCAGTCGCGCGCCAGTGCGACGCCTTCATCGGTCTGGCCACCAAACTCGAGCACGGCCAGCGCGCGCAGCAGGCCGTGCGAGTGTCCGCCCTGCCCGATATCGAAGATATCGAGCAGGCCGCCCACCTCGGCGGCCATGAACAGGTGCAGCTCCGGTACGGCGCAGATCTGTGGGTGACGGCCCAGACAGGCCGCCACCCACGAGGCGCCGCTGGAGGGTGCGGCCAGCAACCAGACCGGCGCGGGCGCCGCCGCATTCATGCGGCGTCTGCCGGCGGGCTGCCCAACCAGACCTCGCAGCCACCGCGCGGGTTGGGCTCGTAGCGCCATACCCCGTCGCGCTTGAGTGCGACCTTGGGACCGAAGGGATTGGCCGTGGCGACGAACAGTCCATGCGGCGTGGAGACGAGGTTGCGGATGCCCCAGTTGTACTTGTTGCCGAAGCCGTTGCGCGTCACCGGCTCCCAGTGCACGCCATCCGGCGAACGCCACAGTTCCGCCCCGCCCTGGCGCGCGACCAGCTCCTCGACGCCCCAGCGCCGGATCAGCGCGACCATGTCCTCCGGCCAGCTGTTGAGCGCCATGTAGGGCAGCAGGTTGAGCCAGCAGAACGTGCCGGCATAGAGCCAGCCCTCGTGCTCGCAGATGCGCCAGATGTAGCCGTTGAAGAGACTGTCGAAACCCGGTCCCAGGCCCGACAACGGGTACTTGAGGCCCTGCTCGGTGTGGCGGGCCTCGCCGACGATCAGGTCCCAGGAATCGTCGGGCCACACGCGGATCATCTCGGCGGCGGCCGGCCCGATGCCGGCGCTGCGATGGAAGCCGCCGTTGATGATCCCGCAGCCGATGTAGAGCGCCCCGCGGAACTCGCACATCGAGCCCGAGCCCTCGTTGTTCGGCCCGCGTCCGGCGCCGCGGTCGTACACCTTGGTCCATCGGTACGGCGGATCGCCGCCGCGGGTCTTCCAGACCTCGGTGCCGGTGGACGGATTGACCGTCCCTCCATAGAGATGCCCGTCGAATTGCGCGAGCTCGAACACCGTGGCGTTGGCCGGATTGCCGAAGCCTTCCTCGTTGGTCGGCGTCCAGCTGTCCTGGGTCAGGTCGGCGTTGGCGTAGACGATCGCCTCGGACCCGATGTCCTGCACGAACCCCTTCTTCGTCCCCGAGCCGGTCGGGCTCAGGTGTACCCGTCCATCGAACAGCTCCAGCGCGCGGCAGGTTCGCACCGCCGCGCCGAAGCGCGGTCGGACGATCGGTGCGAAGTGCTGGCCGTCCTCGCTGCGCAGGACATCCGGCGAATGCGCGGTGTGCGGAGACCAGGTGGAGACATACAGGCAGGGCTTGCGATCGCCGCGCGCCTGCAGCACCGCCATGCCGCGCAAGCCGATGTAGCTGGGCACGTCGTCGCGGCCGTTGCTGCCATGGACCACCGGGGAGCGGAACGCCAGGCGCCAGCTGTCCGTCTGCGGCGTGTACTCCCAGATCTGCGCGCGGCGGTCGAGATCGTAGAGATCCGCCGGGCATTCGATCGGCCAGGGGTTCACGCCGCGGCGCTCGCCGGCCATGCGCAGCGCGGCGAAATTCGCGCGCGAGGTGCCCACGTAGAGCCGACCGTCGAACCAGGTCGAGCTGTGCGCGTAGTGGTTCCAGCCGTCGCCGAAGCCGTTGAGGCAGGTGAGGCCGAAATCCTCCTCGCGCAGCGCCGCGCCGGCGCCCGGCGCGGTCAGGGGATCCAGGACCACATTTCCACCATGAAGAACCGCACCAGCGCACGCGTGAAGACGATGCCCACCGGCTGCCAGCCGGCGCTCACCTTTGCGTTGCCGGTCAGGCCCGGCCGCAGGATTCCATCCGGGTCCAGGATCACCACCTGCACGCGCACGATGCGCCCGTAGGTTCCCTCCTCCGCATTGGGCGCCACGCTGCGAACGGTCCCGCCGAAGCTGCGACCCGGGTAGGCCCAGAACTTGGCGGACACGCGCGCGTCGACGGCGATCGCTCCCACCGAGGATTCCGGCATGCGGATCTCGGCCAGCAGCTCGGAGGTGTCCTCGATGGTGGCGAGCAGTTCGCCGCGCTCGAGGTAGTCTCCGCGCGAGAACATCAGGCGCGGCGCCACCACGTTACCGGCGATCGGCGCCGTGATGCGCGTGGCCTTGAGCTCCTCGTTGGCCAGGTCGAGCTCGGCCTGCACGCGGCGAAGATCCGCCTCCAGGCTCTGGATGCGCTCGCCCTGCGCCGGGCTGCCGACCAGGTCGAGCGCACGCTCGGCCTCGGCCAGTTCCTCGCGGGCGACCTCGGCGGCACCGCGCGCGCGATCATGGTCCTGCGCCGTCACCGACTTGCTGCGATAGGCCCTGGCCAGGCGCTGGTACGCGGCGTCGGCGACGCTGGACGTGGTGCGCGCAGTGGCCACGCGCTGACGCGCCACCTCGATCTCCTCGGTCTTGGCTCCCTTGCGGGTCAGGGCGAGATCGGCCTGCAGGCTGGCGAGCTGCGCCTCGGCGGCCGCGACCTTGGCCCGCTGGGCGGTGTCGTCGATGCGCACGATGGCCTGGTCCGCCTCGACCTTGTCCCCCTCCTTGACCAGCACCTCGCGCACGTCGCCGGCGGTGAGCGCACGCACGTCGGCGCGCCCGCGCGGCAACACCTCGAATCCGCCGCTCGGCGCGTATGGATACGGCAGCAGGCAGACCACCAGCGCAACCGCCGCAAAGATCATCTGGCGCCGCGAAGGGCGCCAGGGCTTCTTCGTCGAGCCGAGACTGGATCGCTCCACTGCGACCCTCGAATACTGCTTGACCATCAGGACACCCCATGCACCCAGCAGGATTGCAACACCGGTTCCCTGGAAGCGGTGCTCCAGGACGACCCCGAGAAACCAGAGAATGAGCCCGACCGCGACGACCGTGAACAGAGTCACCAGCACGCCGTAGATCGCCAGCACGCGACGCGGCAGCCGCCGCGCCTGCGTCATCCAGGGACGCTCGACGCCGAACATCGCCGCCATCGACTGCCGCCGCAGGTCGAGCACGCCCAGCCAGTTGGCCAGCAGGAAATAGCCGTCGCGCTGCGCCAGCGGGTTCAGCCGCAGCAGCAGCGATATCGCCGAGGCCATCGCCGCCGACCAGGCCGCGCCGGCGATGCCCGGAATGATCGTGCTGGTCAGGAACCACACGACGATGCCCAGCACCATCAGCATCGCCGTGCCGACCAGCCCGGCGCCGACCACCCGTTGACGATCGGCCAGCCGCGCGCGCTCGGCGGCGCCGGAGCTGTCCACGAACAGGTAGGGAATGCAGCGGAGCAGGTAGCGGATTCCCGCGCGCGGCCGTTCCGCGGTGAAGTGCGCCACCGCCGCGGCGCGGGCGGACATCGAGAAGAAATTGACGACCCACGCGGTCAGCGCGATTGCACCGAACAGTCCCCAGCCCGGCAGGTAGCGGTGGCTGAACACCACCCATTCACTGCGGTGCTCGTAGAGCAGCGACAGCACGATCGCGCACAGGGCCAGGAAGACCGACATCCGGGCGCGCGAACGCAGCGGCCAGACCAGCAGATCACCGAATTCGAGCAGCATCCGCGGCCGCAGCGGCACGTCGATGCGTGCCGGCTCGCCCGGCCGGTCGCCGCCGCGAAACGTCACCGCGCCCAGCAGGCCGGGCTGCACCAGCGATCCCGGCACCGTCGATGGCGGCATCGCGCGGCGCGACGCACCGGACGACTCGCCGGTCCAGCCCAGGATCCGCCGCTCCTGGTCGGTCTGCGCCGGTGGCGGCAGCGGCTCGAGCCGGCCGGGCCGCATCAGCCCGCGCAGTCCCAGGTCGGCCACGAAACCCTGCAGCAGCGGCAGGGTGAGCGCCTGTGCCAGGCGTTGCCGGGCCTCCTCGAGAACCGCCCGCATGCTGCGCGTGCCGTCGAACAGGCGCGCAAGCTCGAAATCGACCCGGCCCATCAGCACCGGCTCGACACCGGCACCGCTCACCAGGAGATCCCCATCCGGCTGCAGGCGGCTCTCGGCCCGGAACAGGAGATAGGGGGAATCGAACACCTACCGCACTTCCGAAGGCGTCCGCAGCAGACGGTCGAGCTGGTTCAGGTCGCGGTTCATGAGGATGCCGGCCGCCATCTTCAGGCGCAGGCCGTCGAGCATGTGGCTGTACCGCGATGCCGAGTAGGCGCGCTCGGCGTCGTAGCGTTCCTCCATCGCCCGCAGCACCTCGGCGTTGGTGCGCGTACCGGCCTCGAAGCCGCCTTCGACCGAGGCTTCCGCAGCCCGCGCCGCCAGCAGGGCTTCACGCTGCGCCGGCACGCGGCTGTACGAGGCGAGCATGGCGCCGTGCGCGACGCGCACGTCGTGCTCCGCCTTGGCGCGCGCCGCCTCGACCAGCGTCTGCGCGCGCTGCGCCGAAGCGTCGGCCGC